>NZ_PJJW01000032.1:0-146584 GCF_002929675.1 Cryobacterium sp. M15 | reverse complement strand
ATTTGATCACCTTCCATAGTGGTTGGTGGCCCTATTTTCAGTTGGCGATTCTGGCCCTATTTTCAGTTGGCGTTAACAATCCGCACTCGCCCTGGCAACGCGGCACGAACGAGAACACCAACGGCCTGCTGCGTCAGTACTTCCCCAAAGGCACCGATTTGAACGCGCACAGCGCCCAACGCCTCCTCGAAGTCGCCACCGAACCTAACGAACGGCCCCGTAAAACCCTCAACCGGAGCACCCCAGCCGACCTGCTCAGCAGGCTAACCTCGAAGAAAGAAATAACCCCTGTTGCTTCCACCATTTGAAACCGCCCATGGGTTATGAGGCGCTTAGGTTATGAGACACGCGACGGTGCTCTGTCCAAAGCGAAGGCAACAATGTTTAGGACCCCTGGACGAAGACGCTCCTCCGGCACACCGACGGCAAGACACATGTTGATGAAATGATCGTCGTCCGCCTGGCGCATAAATTCGAGAACGGCGCTGAGCTCAATCTCAACGGATGGAAAGTCGAGTGATGACTCGGGATTCGGGTCCTCGCGATGCGACTGTCCATGTAAGAACTTGACGACTCTCTTACTCAAGGTGGGGTCAATGTCACTTCCTCTCACGATCGAATCGATGTGAGTCTGAAAATCCTGGGCATGCGGTGCTCGGAATGTGATGAATCCCTCGACGAGTCGTCGAGCTGCGTTTCCCAAGAGGGGCAACTCGTCATCTGCTTCAAACGCTACTGCGTTGGCAATTTTTGAAAAGAGATAGTGATACTCACTCGGGTGCCGTAAGAGCTTCTGTGAAAGCGGTCGCAACTGACTTACCCTGCCGCCATCGGGAGCTACCCGGGCGACCATCTCAAGGATGGACACAGCGGGAAAAGCACGCTCCTCCGCATTGCCTTCCGTGATCCTCGTCTGAGACTTGTCGAGAGCGTTCTTCCTCTGACGAACTTGAAGGCGGAAGTATTCGTAGTCGTGAGTCAGAAAGATCGTCTGCAGTATTTTTTTGGTTTTGGTCTCGGCGAGGGCGAACGCCGCGAAGAGGGACTCCCTATCCATGCTCGTCACAGGGTCATCCACGACCACCAGGGTTCTTGCCGGGTCCTTCCCCTCGGCTCCGAGGCTCTCGAGAAAGTATGAGAAAGCGATAGCGTTCCTTTCACCCTCGTTAAGGGAAGTGGCTACGTCGCCATTTCTCGCTATTTGATAGCCCTTCCCATCTTCGGACACGGAAACGGAGAGGTGATCATGGCCGAAATGATCACGTAAGTCTGAGTCGATCCGCGTCGCCCTGATCCCGGTGTCTTGCTGCGACTTTTCAAGTGCGTCCATCTCGTGCCTGACACTGCCGAGACGACGCTCAATCGTCACCAGACACCGCTCGGCTGTTCGAACCATCGACTTGGCCAAGTCATATGCCTCGTAATGAATAGCTGCAACGTGTTCTTCTACGACAACTTGCGCCGATCGCTTTCGCGCGGCGTGGTCCTGGCAGGCAGTGTTATTGCGTGTGATTGCCCCGGCGAGTCCCTGCTGGTCCATGGACGCACCGAACCTGACGCTTGCACGGTGTTTATCCAGAGGGGCCAAGGGGTCGGCCAATCTCTCGCGAAGTAGATCGCCAACGCTGGATCGCTTTTCCTTGAAAATTGCGTGGGAGGTTGCCAGCTCTTGTAAAGCGGACGCGTAACTAGAGCGGTGGTCTAGAAGCAGTTCCGACGGGTCACGTAGGCTCGCGGACCACGCCTCCAATGCTGCGATCTCGTCATCGACGCTTTCAACGAGCGTTTGGATGTCACGACGAAGTTCGTTGAGGGCAACATTGAAGTGGCGACGGTACGTCGCCAGAACGTCTTCGGTCAGGATGCCGCTTCGACAGAACAGACCCGTTTCACCAGCAGAATGAAGAGCGAGCCCAGCTTCTGTCCACGTCCCGCGGGGCTTGTTCGAACGAAGATCGGACACCGGCACAGACTCGACTGCACGAATTAGCGCCGAGCCCGCACGTTCAGCAAGTGAAGCATCTACAAGCGGGAGATCTTGCGGCATCGCAACGGGAGGACACTCCGTTGCGCAGACGAGCGATACCTGCTGAGCCAGGGCTTCATCCTGGAGCTGTTCAGCCTCTCGCTGATTCGCAAACAGTCGCCGGACACGATCAAAGCGGTAAGTTGCTGTTCCATATTGCCCTGGATCGCCCGGGCTTAGGTGCGCAATCACCTCGGTTTTGACCGAATTTTCAGCGTTGGTCACCGCGGACGCCGCATTTCTGATGGCGGCAACTGCGTGGTCTTTCCACCTGACCAACCGGGCTTCGACCTCGCGTAGAAGAGCAATCTGAGCAGCCGCCTCGACATTCACTTTTCCGAGCTTAAGGATCGGCTCCGAAATGCCGCTTCCGTCTAGAAAGAGCGCCAGGGACTCTGCCACGTAAAAGCGGTTATAAACCATGACTTCCATAGGGAAAGACGAGTCGGCCAAAAGCTGTTTACGGTTACCTCCGTCAACTCGAAGAGCCGCGGTGACGGCCGCACCTTCGGCTCGCGACGATACGGCGTCGATCCTCAGCAGTTCACTCAGAGACGTCTTGCCCGCGCCGTTTCGCCCATAGACCACAGTCCGTTTGCCGAGTACGCACGCGGCGTCTCCCTCGCCAAAAGGCTGCGTGTGAAGGCCCCGGAAGGGAACATCGGTGGAGATCGTTCGCAACATACTTGCCCCATGCTCTTTTAGTTCGAGGTTAGACGTCCGCAGCCTCTGCCCGTACACCCCAATCCTGAGGCCACTAGCGCCTCGAATCCATCGTGAGCGTCTCGTAACCCTAGCGATATAAGACGTCTCACCGCCGCGACCTGAGCTTCCTCAGAATCGCCGGAATCTTGCGATGCGCCGATTCTCATAACTGCGTCGCATAACCGCATGCTTGAACTGTGAGACTCGCCATTGATTACGAGACACCCTGGGAGCAGAAATGACGAAACTGATCGGTTATGCATGAGTGTCCACGTGACAGCAGTCCACCGACCGGCAACAGATCGACATCCTCGCCGCTGGCGTCCGGCGTGACGACCTTTACGTCGACCACGGCATCTCCGGTGTTCGAGCGTCACGGCCCCGGTTCGACCGTGCGCTCGACGCACTCCAAAACGGCTACACCCTCGTTATCACGACCCTGGACCGGCTGGGCCGATCGACACAGAACATGCTCGCGTTCGTCGAGGAACTCTACGGCCGCGGATCTGGCCTCCGCGTACTCAACCTGGGCGGCGGCGACGTCGACACAGCGACACCAGTGGGTCCATGCTGTTCACGATCATGGCGGCACTCGGACAGATGGAACACGAAATCAAACGAGAACGTGTGATCGACTCCATCACGAAGCGCCGCAACGCCGGCAAGGATCTCGGTGGGAGGCCGCAGCTCATCACTGACAGCCGAATCCGCAATGCCCGCCGCCTCATAGAAGGTGGAAAGACAGCAGCGCAAGTCGCGCGCGATCTCGGAATGTTCCGAGCGACCTCGCGCGCCCTGAGATAACGCTGAGCATTCGAGTGACGAAGTCCGGATAAATAGCGACGTCACACAGAGATACCGCGGGTCGACACGGAGCAGGGTGGGGCAAGACCCTGTGCGGCGAGGAGCGGCAGAGGGTATGCGCAAGCAGCGGAAAAAGTCGGCAACCACCACTGTCAGGAAACTAGATTTGCGGATACTCTTCGCCGCAGGCGTGCGTGCGAGTAAGGCCAATGCATTTGGCTGAAGGCTACGTATCAACGCTGTCGCATTAATAGTCGGGATCGTCCCGATGGGCGAGGACACATAGGAGTGAAACGTGAAGAAGAACATCAAACTGGTACTCGGAGCGAGTGCAGCCGCGCTAATCGCCGTGTCGCTGGGCGCCACCTCGGCATCAGCGCATGTCCCGACATCGGTGCGCGGTAACGCCGTGCTGACCGCCCACCTCACGGAGCTTAATGACTCGGGAGCGTCGGGCAAGGCCATCGCCGTCGTTCGCGGCGAGACGATCAGGGCGATCGCGATCCGCGCGAAGGGTTTGTCCCCCGATGCTCCGCACGCCCAGCACATCCACTTCGGAGAGGATGCCATGAACGAGTGCCCCACGCTGGCGATGGACACCAACATGGACGGACGAATCAACACCGTCGAGGGCACTCCGGCCTACGGCCCCATTGTGGTGTCCCTGACCACCAGCGGAGACACCACACCGGCCAGTGCCCTGGACGTTACCCGGTTCCCCGTCTCGGAGAACGGCACCTATAAGTACCTCCGGACCAACATCGGCTTCACGGACGTGCCCGGAACCGGCTACCAAGGAGGCGACGGCACCGCTGCGGACATCGCCGAGGCCATCCGCGACGGTCAAGGCGTCGTCGTGATCCACGGAAACGACTATGACGGCAACGGAACGTACAACCTCAGCGATCCCGAGGGTGCGAGCGAGCTCGACCCCACCCTCCCCGCCGAAGTAACCGACCCGGTCGCCTGCGGAGTGCTGCACTAGCTGCAAGCGTCCGGCCAAGGCTGAGGTCCGGGCCCGTGCGAGCGCGCACAGTGCCGTACGGTCCTGGACCTCACCCTTCGTACAGGACGCCAAGATCCCGGGGCCTGCTCGGGCGCGCTCAAGAGGGTAGCGGTGTAAACCGCTTGGTTCACCGCGGTGAGAGAACCGACGTCCGAATCGCACGCGCTGACGTTCGCTCCATGCCGCGCCAATCATGACGACGCCTACTTCCCAGACCGCACCACTACACAAGCCCCCGAAGACGCCTTCAACTGAGCTGCCGCGGGCATTTCGGACAGCGGTTCGCCCTCCACTCGGCAGCTTGGGAAAACATTCTTTTAGAGATCTGGGACAGTTCGGTTCTTAGCGGACACTTCTTAGTGTGATGCAAAATTCCGAGAACACCGAAGCCACGCTATGGGAGCGTGCACGCCACGATGATGGTGTGGCGTTCAGCCTCCTATTCGATCTCCACCAGGCTCGTATTTACCACCGTGCGCTCGCTTTGATGGCGAACACGCACGACGCAGAAGACGTCGCGGCGGCCGCCTTCTTTGAGCTGTGGCGCAAGCGTCGAATGGTGCGACCGGTTCACGGATCGGTGCTCCCGTGGCTACTTGTCACGACCGTCAATCTCTCGCGCAATTCCCAGCGGGCACGGACGCGATACGAGCGCGTACTCCGGACTTTACCGAGAGCCCAAACGATGGCACCGCCGGATGCCGCGGCACTTGAAACGAAGCAACGACTCACCGAATCTCTCGCACACCTGTCTGCGGTCGATGGTGCACTTTTCATTCTCACCACGCTTGAGGATCTGCCGTTGGCCGAAGCCGCCGAGGTCGTCGGACTTAAGGCCTCCACTGCACGGATGCGTCTTCACCGCGCTCGGGAGCGAATCCGCGTCGACCTCCATGACCTCCGCCCGACGATCCAATCTGCTGTAGAAGGGAACTGCTGATGAGCACGACCGAGATGAACACCAACTTCGCTCAAGGGGTACGAGCAGAACTCGCCGCGATCGGCACCAAGGACAGCGGCTTGCAACGACACCAGCGGCGCGCGCGTCGTCTTGCCGTAGGGCTCGGCGCGCTAGCACTGGTCGGCGCCACAACCGGCGCCGCCGTCGTTGTCTACAACCTCCCCGGGACAACATCGGTCGCGCCCATCGGTAGTAGCGTCTCTACCACCACCACGGGCACCGCGAACATTGATCTCGGTCCCGTCCCGGCGAATGCCACCGTGGTCGTCATCGACCTGACGTGCATCAGCGATAACGGTCAACTGGCCCTGCTCACCGCACCCAGCACCGGCTCCACCGGACCTGACGGGCGCGGCATGAACTGCGCAGGAAACGACGGAGGAACAATCCGAGTTGACGACGGTCTGCTTCCACAGGCGGGCTCCACCACGGTCACGGTTACGGCCGATCCGCACACGACCTGGAAGGCCACGGCTCAATACGCGACGTCGACGATTACGGAATGGGGCGTGAACAGCGCTGGGCAGACCTTCGGGCTGCCCAATGTCCACGGCGTTCCCGACCTCACCCACGCCAAAGCCTCTAACGGGGAATGGGGTTATGTCTACATCCGCGAGCTCCAAGGGATGGAGGAGGAAGGCTTCATCAGCGTTTACAAAGCCGATGGCACCACGATCGTTGGCCAGCAGGCGTTCCACGTCAGCGCCAACATCCCCGTGGATGAAACCATCATCCCTCATCTCGTTCCCGGGGATGGCCTCAGCAAATGACGGAACCTAGACCCGACGCAATTGCTCTGAGCCACGGGTATTCGATTGACGTCACCTGGGTACTTGAAACCGTCATAAAAGACAGCAGCTCAACCGCACCGTGATCGACGGACAAAGCCATCCCGTAGAGGGTTCGGCTTGCGGGCAGCGGACGTTCGCACCCAATCTCGAGGCCAGATCATTGTCTATGCCGCGAAGTTCGGCTAACGGGTTTGATCGCCGGGATCACCGTCGGATTCGATTGGTTTGCCCGTGGGACGCGCGTAGTAGGCCCATGGAAACCACATTGTTCCTATTCGATGCCATCCTTCGCCCTCCATTGCGCGTCGGCTGGATGCGAATGCAACGACTCGGAGGTGTTCCCATTGCTCATCGGATTGGATGACGTCATGGAAGTACATTCCATAGCCAATGGAATGCCACCCCGTGCGTCCAACTGCGGCTAATTCGTCCATCTCGTCAAACGCAGTCAACGGAGAGATCCGGCGTATCTCGTCAGAGGAAGGACTGTCGATACCGTCAAGGACCCGCCCGAATCTTTGCTGGGCCGCTTGGCGGCTCATGCCAAGTTGCTGCCCGATGCGCTCCCAGCTCAGGCCCGCTTGACGAGCGGATGTGACGGCGAGTTGCAACAGCTGAGCTATTTCCTCAGCGCTCCGGGCTGTCAGGTCGATGAGGTCAAGGTATGAGTTGGGGTCGTGTTCAAGGCGTCCTGCCAGGGACGGGTCAACTGCTGCAATTGCGTCTGATAGAGCGTGGCGAAGAGTGTTGTCGGCCCACTCCGGTGATGGACTCACGAGATGCGGGAAGGCTTGGGGCGTGCAATAACGAGTGCAATGGACATCCCAGTTGCGACAAGCAGAAATACAGCAAGGACAATTAAGGCGATCTTGATCGCAAGGGAAGCAATGAGCAGCGTAGAAAGAGCGATGCCGACGGAAGCAAGCGCGAGGAATGTGGATGTCATTGCTGCCCGCGATTTCGAGACGGAAGTGTTTTGGTTCATATGTCAATTATAGCTTGACACGCCATCTTGTCAACTTTGAATTGACATTTAGTATGTCTCGGCTGCAATCTGTGCGCTTTCCATCGCCGTTCGGAATTTAGCCTTGACCCGATGACCCGTAGAGGGTTCGGCTTCCGGGCACCGAACGTCGGAGTTGAGCGCTGGAATCAGACCGCTTTTCCCAGGAAGTGTCTTGTCACCAGCGTGCATCAAAACTCATGGGATTCGGGCCAGATACGCTACAAGACACCCTCCGTGATCAGCTCGCGGACGACCGTCACTAGGCTGGCGGATATGAGCGAGTGGCAGGGAATCGGCGGCGTTGCTACAGTAAGCGACCGCACGACGTCGCCTGTTAAGAGCGGTGGCTTCGACTTGCTGACCCTCGGGTCAGCGCTTCTGACTTTCGTGCTGACCTTCATGCTCGTACGCCAGAGGTTTTCGGCAAGCTCAAGCGCGCAGCCGCCAACCCCGGATGTCGTGGACTATTGGGTGACTGCCGGCATCATGATCGCCATTCAGATCGGACTCCTTCTGAGGGCAATCTTGCGGCGTCGCGGCGGCCTTATGCTCATCGCGAGCATTGCCCTAATCCTGACGCTCGGAGTGGCGCTGTTTCTGTCGGTGCCGGAGATCGACTGGCGCCCCGATCCCCCAACGCCGACCATAAACCCAAACTATCGTCCCTGCTACAGCGGAAGCGGCGACTGCATCGGCGGCTGAGTCTAAATACGGGCGGGCGCCGGTCTCAACATACTTTTGCGAGTAATCACCGCAAGGTTCGTCATCGCGTCCTCCGCTCGAACAAACCGGCAGAGTTCCTCACAGATGCAATCGGTGATGTACGACAAACGGGAACCGCCCGAGAGCACTCGATCGCCTGGTCAAGTGTCCCATTCAGCGTTCCCCGGGAGTGCACACGCCTGATGTATCATCGTGGCCACAACCGGTGGCGGCCTCAACTGCGCCTCGTTCCTCTTGGTCAAGGCATGGCGTAGGCGGAGCCGGGCGGCACGTGCGGCATAGTGCTGGACATCACCGTACCGTCGGTCAACCAGGTTGCCGTCAGATCGAGAAGCACCGGCGGCCCGGTCTCGTCGACGCCGAGAGCGCCCAAAACCACGGTGTTGAGGCGCAGCCCCTCTTGGGCGATCACGCTGGCCCCCGCGCAGATACTGGACGCGGTCAGGTCGACGTGTTGGATAACGAGACAATACTGTCTGGTACCGCGTTGGGCCAGGTAAATTCCGTAGGTGCCCCGCTGCGGGAGTCCCGCCACCCGGACGGTGTTGTAGGCGGGTCCGAGGTCAGCCAGGTCGCCAGCAAGAGGGTCTGCCGGTTGGTCGAAGATCGCGGTGACTGCCCTGATAGCGGCCGCGTCCGGCAGTGGGGCGGGTGAGCTCTGCCCTGACGTTGGGGCGGGAGCCACGGCGGCATTCGCGAAAGTCGCCGTGAAGCTGTGCTGCAGCGCCTGGGCGCCTAAAGTTCCCAGTACCCCGACGGTGATCCCGACGGCCAACACAATTGTGTGCCAACGCACTCGGGACGTTGGCCGAGAGCTATGGATCCCCGCAGCAGCGGATGAGTCAGTCGGTGCGGGGGGGGGCGAGGGTAAACTCACTCCGGCGGCGAGGTCCTCGTCGACCGGTACCGCAGCATCCGTCGACCGAGCCAGACCGCGACCGAACCGCGTCACCAGGTGATCGACGGCTGCCGCGCGGGCGGCGAGATTTAGCGTGAGCTGCCGCAGCCGGTGCTCACTTGCAGTGGCACGCACGATCAATCCCGCCTCTATGCGTTCGACCTGCGGCTCCGGTACTGCGGCCCGCGAGAAGACCGCGGCCTGCAGCTCGACGAGGTACACGGCCGGGTCCGTACGGCCGATAGGTGTCGGCCGCAACGGATGCGCCGCCCACCAGAGAGCGTCCAAAACGTCCTGGGTATCCCGGCTGGAGCCGTTTAGGTCGGCAAATTCTTGGTCGAGTGCCGCGTGAAGGGCATCGTCGCGTTCAGCGGCCGCACGCAATTGGAGCGCAAGATTGTCCATACGCCCCGTCAAATTGTCATCCTCACCCTACCGCGGCTCGACCGGCCTACCTGATGGGTTTGGTCGGCTTGGCGAAGTTGTCTCCGCCGTACTTGGTGTTAGCGACGCTCATCACATCGGGCCACATGCGGTGCCGGGCGGTGGCGGCCTGAAGTCCTGAGAAGAACGTGTTGCGCTGGCTGCGGGCGATACCGCTCACATTGACCACCCCGGCGACGGTAGCGACCTTGGTACTGGCACCGGTCATCCAGGTATCTTTGCTTGCGTCGGTGGTTCCGGTCTTGCCGATCATCGGCACCTTCGGAAACGTTGACCTGTTCGACGCGGTGGCGGTACCCCCGGTCATTACGCGCTGCATGGCATAGATCATGCCAGCGACAACCTCGGGCTCGACGGACTGCGTCACCTTAGATGCCGGAATCGGCAGTTCGACGCCGTCGGAGCCGATGATCTTGTCGATGGCCACGGCACTGTGGGTCTCGCCGTTGTTGGCGATGCCAGCGAAGGCGACGGCCATGCTCAACGGGGCAATCTCGTTGGTACCGAGCACGGAGCTGGCGCCTTGCTGCAGGGCGTTGCCATCGGCCCGGTGAATACCGAAAGCCTCGGCGGTCTTGCGGATGCCGCAGAGGTCGAGTTTCTTGGCCATGCCGATGAAGCCGGTGTTGATGGAGCCGAGGGTTGACTGGAGGGCGCTGTAGTTGGTGCCGGACTCATTCGCGTCATTGCGCGGGTTGAAGGGTGGCGTGTCGTAGTCCCAGTTTTGCCTGCCGAGGCAGCTGTCCTGAAAGTTGCCCCAGTTCGCCTTGCGGCGGGAGTCGACGCGCTCGTTGAGCGAGTGGCCCTCTTCCAACCACTCGGCGAGGGTGAAGACCTTATACGTCGATCCGGGCTGAAACCCGAGGGAGCCACCGTAGTTCTGATCAGTGTTGTAGTTGATGCCCGTGTACTTGGTACCAGACGAGGCCAGCAGGGGGTCCTGGCTGTATTCCTTGTTCTGGGCCATGGTCAGCACGCGCCCGGTGCCGACCTCAACACTCGTGACGACTGCTCCCACATCCCAGCCGGCGTAGGTCTGCGGCACGTTCTCGGCCAGCGTTTTGACGGCAGCATCCTGCAGCTCGAGGTCGATACTGGTGTACACGTCATAGCCGCCCTGGCGAAACGCGGCGAGGCGGGTCTCGGCATCCTCTCCGAAGATCTCATTGTTGAGCAAAACCTTGGTCACGTAGTCGCAGAAATACGCGTTCGCGCCGGCCGTCTGGCATCCAGTACTCGGCGCGGTGATGGTCGGTTCGATGACCGAGGCGACGGCGGCGTCGTGCTCCTCCTGGCTGATGTTCTTGTACTCAAGCATCTCGCCGAGGATGTAGTCGCGGCGCTCTTTGTTGGCCGCATAACCGTTGGCCGTCCCGTTAGTCTCACTGTCGGGGCGGTCCAGCTGGTACGCCACCGGGTTGTTCACGGTAGCGACCAAGCTCGCGGCCTGCGGCAGGGTGAGGTTCGCCGCGGTGGTGTTGAAGTAATAGTTGGCGGCGGATTCGATGCCGTAGACGGTGCCTCCGTAGCCGGCAATGTTCAGATAGCCGCGCAAGATCTCGTCCTTGTCGTAGTTCTTCTCGACACCGATCGCGAGGCGCATCTCCTTGAGCTTGCGGTCAACGGTCTCGGTGATCGCGGCCTCATAACAAACGTCCGCCTCGGTTTCATCGGAGAGCTCTTCGCAATTCTGCACCAACACGTTCTTCACGTACTGCTGGGTGATCGACGAGCCGCCGCCGCCACTGCCCAGGCCCGGGGCAAGCAGGCCAATCGCGGCGCGGGAGCTGCCCTGCAAGTCGATGCCGCCGTGCTCGTAGAAACGCGGGTCTTCACCCGAGATCGCGGCGTTTTTGGCGTAGTCGCTGATCTGGTCAAATGCGACCTCCACGCGGTTCTGCTGGTAGAACGACGCCAGCAGCACCCGGCTGCCCACCGGGTCTTCGCGGTTGGTCGAGGCCCAGATGTTGCTCTTTTGCGATAGCTGATCGATCGAGAGGTACTCCGGCAGCGTCTCGAAAACGTTGATGGTGTTCGTTACAGCTATGCCGGAAACGGCGACGGCCGGGGTGAGCGCAGCGGCAACGAGCACGCCGGCGACGACGCTCAGGCCGATGAAGCCAGCGAGTCCCCCCAGGGCACCGATCGTTTTTCGTTGTTTAGTAGACACTGTGGCGAGACTATCGGGTACAACAGCAACGCTAGAAAACATTCCCTGTGCTCGCGAATGTGAAGCATAAGCAACTGCGCAGGACCACGTCGAGGCCCCATCGAGCTGACAGTAAAATCTGGCAAGGACCGCAAAAACCATGCATACCGCGGAGCGAGACTTTTGCTTGTCGTGAGCCGAGTCCTCCTGTGCTGTTTCATTCACGGTGATCCGGACCGATATCTCCGGATCACCAGCGGGCCCGTCCCGTTCAGCAGCTTCGGTAGCGGACATTTCCAACTCTACTTATACGCCAGTCTGGTCATTTCAGGCAGCCTTCTTATTACGACCGTCTTGGTCACCAAGAGACGCCGACGTGTCCTGCAACCGCCTCCGCGCTAACGGTCGCAGTTTCGGCCGCGCCTACAACAGCACGACACGAAATGAACTAACCAAAATCAGCCACGGTCCGGCGGCCATCAGCGAAAGGCCCGAAGTTCGAGTGTCCCGTATGGCGTTGCCTTATGAAACATTGAGCGAGCTGCCCCTGACTCTGAGCCTGGTCCCCGATCTGCGTTGATCAAGGTTCGGCGAATTCCAGCGGTCGTCGCGACGAAGGGATGAATTCGTCGAACGTGGAATGGGACGCGAGGAGACTCTATTGACCGCGATCGAGGCCACCTCTTCGGTCCCAAATACCTTTCCCAAATGCGAACCCACGCGGGGCTATTGCGGATGGCCGTAGCTGTGTGTTGTCCGCCGCAATTCTTGGCGTGGGGTTTCGGCCGCCTCGTCCTCCCGCTCGACCTTGTCGGTCACACGCGTCAGCGGCTGCGGCCCGACAGGCTGCGGATAGCCCATGCGATGACTGCGATGACCAGGAGGACGGCGCCTACCCAGAGCAGGAACTGCAAGGCCTGAACGAAACCACCGACCAGCAGCAAGAAAATGGCGACGATGACGAAAATATTCATTTAATGCTCCCTTAGCGTGGTGAGAAACAGCGACGCTACCGGGGTCTGCGGCAATAAATGCTTCGCCGAATTTAGCCAGAGAACGATGCGAAAGTCAAAATGCCCTGGCGTCAGGTCATCGCAACTAGTCATCAGCCGCCGGACCTTCGAGGCGGGAGAGTAGGGCTGCGAGCGCTCGGGCGATATCCATCGCGATGGATATCGCGGCGCCCATCGACGTCGCCGGAGTGGAGTCCTCTATGTTGTCAAGCTCGGCCATGAGGGACGCAAGCGCATCCGCGGCAGCGGAGTGCGCCGTCAGATCCGTATTTCCTGAATCCCAATCACGCAGCGCCGCAGCCATCGCGTCAAGCGCCAGGCTCACCGACGGGCGCAAGTCCTCTCTCAGTTGTACCTTGATCGGGGTGCCCCACACTGCCCCGGCCAGTACCTCCGTGAGATCCCTCACATGAAAGGCGATGGTTTCGAGCGCAGCAAGGTCCTCGTAGTCGGCGCTCAGGTCTCGGTGGCGGTGGATTCGAGCCCGCGGATTGACTTTGCGGCTTTCGTCGGCCTGCTGCAGCGCAGTTCGCAGCCCGCTGGAAAGTTTGATGAGCGAGTCTTTGCGCGACGCCCAGCCATCCCGCTCCGGTGGCCAGTTCTCGGCCAGGGCTTCGGCGACCTCGGATAGGTGATCGGCCAGCGCCGAGCGATAGTTCGAGAGGTTCTGGCCCACGGCATTGAGGTTCAGCGCGGGAAAGACCAACATGTTGATCAGAAGCCCGATGACGATGCCGAGGCTGATTTGCACGGCATAGCCGATGGAGTAAGAGTCGGCATCGGGCCCACCCACGATCAGCACGAACAAGACCGTCACGGGTATGTATTCGCGGTTGTTGCCGAACCACCCTGTCGCGGCGATCAGCGCGCCGATGCCGACGGCGACCGAAATCGTCACCACGTTCGGCTGGCTGAAGACGAGCACAGCCGCGGCGAGCACAATTCCGACTGCGAGACTGCCGAGGGTCTGCAGAGCATTCCGAACCGAACCCATGAGCGTGGGATACATGCTCACGAGGGCGCCGAGAGGTGCGTAGTAGGGGTAGTTGTCGGCTACCCCGGGCAAGTACGGAGCGATTGACCATGAAATGCCGACGGCTACTGCGGCCTTGCCGGCCTGCAGCATGCGCGACCTGGTTATCTGCGATTTCAGCTGCCACGCCGTGTGTATAACTGGTGCCAGCGTGGTGCCTGTCATTGTTGTTCCATTCGATCACCGTGCCCACCGGGTGTTCGTTGCTTCGTTACCGTACCGACCGAACCGGGGAATTTCCAGGCAGTGCACTTCGATCGAGTTGCCCGGTCATCGTTCGGATTACGGGCGCCATGTTTGTCGGAGTTCGGATTCGATCTACCTTTCATGGACGCGATGAACGCTTGAATGCCTGAGCACGCCCGCGTCGATCGTAATCCGCTGTCATTCCCCAGAACGAAAGCGGCACGAAACCAGGTACGGTTCAGTATTCGGCGTCAGGTGTGGTGTTTGAGCTGTTATGGCTTTTTTTGTTATTTTTGCGCGGGGCTGGTCAGTGTGGGGTAGTCGGTGTAGCCTGCCGCGGCCCCACCGTAAAAAGTGCTTGGGTCCGCATCGTTGAGTGGCGCGTTGTGGCGTAGGCGTTCAATAAAGTCCGGGTTTGCTAGGGCCCAACGCCCGACGGGGACAATGTCAGCTGTGCCTGTCTCAACATCATCGCTGAGAGAGTCGAGGTCCCGACCGGGACGGTGGACAAGCAAGGCGCTACTCCACGTGTGTCGAATATCGCGCAGCAGTTCTTCGTCCCCGATCTGCACAAGATGCAGGTATGCCAGGCCCAAGGGTTCAAGCGTGGCGACAAGGTGATGATATTGCTCCGCGACGGTGTTCCCTTCGTCGATGCCGCCGGTGGCCTGCCCGGGTGAGAATCGGATACCGACGCGGTCAGCGCCGATCTCTTCGGCCACGGCAGCGGCGACCTCAATGACGAAACGCGACCGGTTTTCGGTGGAGCCTCCGTACTGGTCGCTTCGGTGGTTGGCGTTTGGTGACAGGAATTGGTGCAGCAGGTATCCATTGGCGCCATGTAGCTCGATACCATCTGCACCGGCTTCGATAGCATTTTTGGCCGCGTGCCGGAAGTCGCTGATGGTCGTTGCGATGTCGTCGCTGGTCATTTCGCGCGGTGGGGGTGAGAGTTGCATTCCGGCGGCTGTGAATATTTCGGAGCCTGGGGCGATTGCCGATGGGGCTAGGGCGGGCCGGTGGTGGGGGGTGTTGTCGGGGTGTGCGTTGCGGCCGACGTGCATTAACTGCAGGAACATGTGAGCTCCGGCTTCATGCACAGCATCGGTGATTAGGCGCCATGCCGCCACGTGTTCGGGTCGATAGATGCCCGGGGTCAATAGGTACCCCTGACCGTCGTCCGAGGGCTGAGTGCCTTCAGTGATGAGTAAGCCCATCGAGGCTCGCTGGGTGTAGTACTCAGCCATGAGCGGGGTCGGGCTTCCGTCGGCTAACGCGCGACTGCGCGTCATCGGTGCCATTGCAAGACGGTGGGGCAAGATGATTCGGCCGACGGAGACTTCGTTCCAGAGGGTGGGCACGGGCAGGCCTTTCGATGCGGGAGTGAGAGAACGCGGGACCAGCAAGGAGGGCGTACGACGAGGGGGCGTACGGTTTTGCCGAGCCGTCAGTGACACCCAGCGAGTTTGAACGGTACGTTCAGCAACAACGACCGTCGCGGTCCCTAAAACCGACCCTTAGTTCCGTTGCCGAATTAGTAACAATTGGCAAAGGTCGCGGGTTGAGCCGGACGCAGTGCCACTTTCGGTGCGGTTATTGACCGTCCAGATCGGTTGGGCCATCTTCCGAATTGGGTGCGTGTTCCTCGTACTCGGGAGTCGCTTCGAGGGGTTCTGAACCCTCGGGTCCGGCGTAATGACCAGTCGGTTTTACTGGTTCGCCTCCGACCGCATCGTTGGTGACAAGTTCGTTCTTATCGAACGGTTCATCCGGATATTCGAATCCAGGGATATTTTTATCTGAGTTCATCTTTTCCACCGTAGTCGAGGTTGTGAGGCAAGTTTCGGAAATGAAGCATCACAACCGCAGGTGCGTGCTTCCTACGCCACAAAGCGGATTTGTGGACCGGTTGTCTCGCGAATTCACGCCATGCATGGCATTAGATGGCTTTTGTCACGGCGAACGACATCGGCTTGGGAAGCTGCTTGGGGACACCTGTTACCACCGGGGATACCGCAGGCGCAGAGTCCCACGCCGATCCGGATGCGATGTTGGTTGTCATGCTTCGATTTGGTGGAGGTTCGTGGAACCGGCGCTAAGGAACGGAGTGATATCGATCGACTCAGTGTCGCCAAGGTCGATGTCACCGGGGTCGACAGGTCGAATGGTGCCTTCGGTTGCCGGTTGCCGGTTGCGGTACGGAAGAATCAATCATCATGTTTTTCTCCTGGACTTCGGGGACGGTTGTCATCGCCGAGGTCTGGAGCAACGTGTAGCGAGTTTACATCGGCGAGAGCTGGAGCCGGAGTCTGAGCCCGAGTCCGAGTCCGAATGTGAATCCGAATGTGAGGGTTTGGGCGCAGTCCTAAAAAAGACTTCACTTTTGCGACTAGATGAGTAATTCCTATTAACTTGACCTGTGGGTCGGCATCCAAATTCGGTCGGAGGGCCGAGCGCTCGTTTGCACTGCTGAGGTTTCGAGCATGGGTAGTTTTAGGCTGTCTGCCAGCTTTTTTCTCATCCGGGTTGACCTTCGGTCAACTCTCGGTAGGGTGAAAAGGGAGTCAGCAACTGGCCCATCCGTTGAATTAGCACTTGGAGATCATCGTGCCCAACGCTATCGAGGCCGTCGATGTGAACGTTCCCGTCACCGTCGCCTATAACCGATGGACAAAATTCGAGGAGTTTCCGAAGTTCCTGAGCTTCGTGGAATCCATCACACAGGTGAACGACACCCTCACCGAGTGGAAGGTAAAAATTGGCGGTGTGGAGCGTGAGTTCGAGGCTCAGGTAACCGAGCAGCATCCGGACGAACGTGTCGCCTGGAACAGTACCGGCGGCCAGGTTGACCACGGGGGAGTGGTCACGTTCCATAAATTAGCGAAGAACGAAACGCGTGTGACAGTGCAACTCGACTGGGAGGCCACCGGGCTGATGGAGAAAGCCGGCGCCGCTCTCGGCGTCGATAATCATGCCATCAAGAAAGACTTGGCGAACTTCAAGGAGTTCATCGAGGCAAAGGGAACCGACGATGGCGGATGGCGCGGAGATGTGCAGGCCTGACGTGCAGGCTTGACGCTGCCGTCGGATCCACATGAGAGTTTTGATGGTCCGGACGCCGCACGGCGTCGTCCGGCGGGCAGGGTGCCTATTTTGTTGTCCAAAACATCCCCGCGCGGCTACATTTTTTGCACTCCAAGAGCGAAACTTGCAATTTCGCGGGAAGCGGTGACCCAATCCGATTTAGCCGACCGTTCCCACTGCGGGCGGCATGTCGAGGAGTGGCCAGCGTGTGCTGTGCGGAGTTGGTCTTGGTGGCCTTTCGCTCAGTGGGGTACTTGACCGTATCTGCGGGGCACAGGTAGGTTAGAAATGTTGCTCTAGACCTCGGCGGCGGTAATTCACCGACTGGAGAAAACATGAAATTCCTGCCGATCATCGTTGGCGTGATCGCAGCAGTGCTGCTGCTAATCGGTCACCTGGTGCAATCTTTAAGCGTCCTAAGCTACATCGGCACATTGCTGCTAATCGTGCTCGTCATCATTTTGGCCAGAGGTCTCACAGACCGGTCGAGCGCGTGAATATGCGCGACTATGTGCGCTGTCGACATCGAAGAACAGTCGTAGCCGCCAGAGTGAGCGGGCTCGAAGCTGCGGGGATCTGCCACAACGCCCATGGGAGTGATGGATGGTAGCGCCATCAGCTCGTCGCTCGCCAGATCTCACCACTGATTCGGCGTTCGCTCAGGGTCGGGCGGAAACTTTTCGATATCACGAAGACCTTTACGAGTCGACTCCTCTCGGGGCCGCCAATTCTTGGCTGTTAGAGCCAGATCAATTGGTCCTGAAGGCTCTAACGCTCTGTGGCGGAGCCAACCCAATTCAGGCATTCGATTTAGGCGCCGGTGTCGGCCGTCACACAATTCCCATGGCTAAGGGCCTGGCTGCCGGGTCAAAGGTGACCGCTGTCGATGTGATCCCGTCAGCGATAGCTCACCTGAAAGCCAATTGTGCTGCGGCAGGTGTCTCGGACATGGTGACACCGGTCGTTGGTGATCTGGAGAAGTTCACCTTCGACACCAGCATGGCGGCGGGTCTCATCGTCGGTTTCTCTGCGGTGGAACACGTGGGCAGCATTACGGCCATGCGCGGTCTACTCTACCAGTGTGCTGCGGCCACGGCACCCGGCGGTCTCGTAGCCCTGGGTATTTTTGCGGACCGGATTGAGGAACTTGCCGATGGAACTATTCGACCAGCGCTGGTGGAGTTCGAGCTCAACTCCACGACGGTGCACTCCCTGCTTGATGAAGTCTTTTCGTCGTGGATCGTCGAATATGCCCACACTGGTGCAGAACACGTGCCCGAGGAACGCGATGGAATTCCATACAAGTTGGAATCGACACTTATCCAGTTCATCGGCCGACGACCCCGCTAATTTCGTATAACCCAAGTGTCAGAAGGGCTGCTCAGAAGTTGCAGCGGGCGGTGGATTGTCGCTGTTGCGCTGTTGCGCTGTTGCGCTGTTGCGCTGTTGCGCTGTTGCGCTGTTGCGCTGTTGCGCTGTTGCAGTTATCCCTCTGCCGTTCACTCGGAATTTGTCAAGGTGCCTGGGGCCAGCGTGAGTTTGGGCAGCTAGTTTCTGGTCGGTTTCTTCCTCTGTTTTCTCGGCTTCAATATTTCCCCCAAAAAAAAGGCGACCTGTATACGACAGCTCAAAAGCCACCTCACCTCAGATCGGAACAGCTACACGCCCTAATCAGGGTCTGCAGATTCCCTAGAGAATGTGTCTTTTTGCTGGCAGACAGGTCGTTTTCCAGTCAACCCCAAAGACCTGATCCACATTGCGACGGACCACATGCTTCCCAATCCGATTTCAACAGCCACCCGAAGTGCCTTTCCGCTTACGGGCGGCCGATCCGCGCGAAAACTGGTCTAGAGCGCACTCTCGCGATGGCGGGAAATACCGTCCGCTGAAGGTTCCCCTGCGACACAGCGTCGGCGAACTCGGCCGCCGGGTGGTTTAGCCCCAGATCTGTCGCGCTCGACGTCCGGCTTACGGGCGGTGAAGAGAAAGCAATTCTGCGACGGGTAGACGTCCAGAAGCGAGCGAGCGCACGCCCGTCATTGGGGCTCCCGGATAACCGATCGAGATGGCGTGGTGCGGTAGCCATCCAGTTTCTACTTGAAGCAATTGAGCTGCCTGCTCCACGTTGTCCGTTGGATAAATTGTCGCGAGGCAACTTCCGAGCCCCAAGGCAGTCGCGCCGAGAATGACCGTCTGGCTGACCTTTCCGAGATCGAATTGGGTGTCCTGAAAGCCACTGTCCGCGGAGAGAAGGACGAGGGCGCACGGCGCGGACGCGATGTGTTGCGCGTAAGCCCCGAGTGCACTGAGCATTTCAAGGTGTGCTTTGTCACGGACTGCGATGAAACGCCACGGCTGCCGGTTGCGAGCCGAACCAGTCCACCGCGCTGTTTCAACAATCTGCTCCAGCATCTCGGTGGACACCGCGCGATCGGTAAACGACCGAACGGCCGGGCGTGCGGTGAGGCTTCGAATCAATTCCAGTGCTTCCATCCACTCAGCTTCCCAGCCCAGCGGATGAACACTGCGCACCATCAGGGCGATGATAATCGTCAATAGGCCCTGCGCTCAGAGCGAATCCGACGTCGATTCGTCTCGGTCGTGCGATTAACTGTCGCTATGACGCGCACACTTATTCTCGGAGGAACCGCCTGGCTTGGTCGAGAGATAGCCGAGCAATTGGCCGTTCAAGGCCACGACGTGACGTGCCTTGCGCGCGGTGAATCTGGAGCAGTCCCCCGAGGCGTGACATTTGTCCGTTCCGACCGGCGATTACCCGGGGCTTACGACCTCGTCGCTGGTGAAGCATGGGACGAAATCATCGAGCTGAGCTATGACGAGGATCTTGTCGCCGGAGCGCTTGAGGATTTGGCCGGCAGTACTGCGCACTGGACCCTAGTCTCGTCCGTGTCCGTGTATGCGAGCAACGCTGAACCGGGTGCCGATGAGGACGCCTTCCTCGTAGAGCCATCCAATGTCGACGATTACGCGCACGCGAAAGTCGCCGCGGAACGCACGACGGCTGCGGCGGTGGGTGAACGTCTACTCATTGCGAGACCGGGTCTTATCGTGGGGCCAGGCGACCTGAGCGACCGGTTCAGCTATTGGGTATCCAAGCTCGCCCTTGCTCCGGGGGAAGCCGTCCTCGTGCCGAATGCCAAGAATCGTTATGTGCAGTTCATTGACGTTCGAGACCTGGCCGGATGGCTCATCAGTGCTGGACAGCGCGGCCTGACCGGCGTTTACAACGCCGTCGGAAGCGAACATGAACTCGCTACTGTTCTGGTGGCCGCCGCCCGGGTTGCAGGCCATACTGGCGAACTCGTCTCCGCCGAGGATGATTGGCTGACCGCGCACAACGTGAACTACTGGGCTGGCCCTCGTTCCCTCCCGCTATGGCTCCTTCGCAGCGACTCCGCCTTCGCCCGGCGCAGCCGCAGCCGCTTCCTCGCAGCGGGCGGAACTGAGCGAAACTTGCAGCAGACGCTCGAGGACGTGCTGGCGGACGAACGTACCCGTGGACTCGACCGGAAACGACGATCAGGCCTCACTCAGGACGAGCAGCGCCTTCTCCTCGCCGAAATCAGCGCGTAGAAACCTTGCGACGCAGAACTATTCAATCGTGCCCCGGACTCCACGGTTGCGAATCCCGCAGGGGGTTTCCTGAGTATTTGAGGGTTTGGGGGCCGTTGAATATTGCCTTTGGGGGCCCTTGCTCGGCAACGTCCACGGCTCATAAGTCCGTCGAGTCACGTCGATATTGCGATGACGATACGGCGGAGTTATGGGGAAAATTGGCGGCGTGCTGGCCTGTGCTAGAAACCTGACCGTACTTGTAGCCCTTTTCGCGCTCACGGGGTGCACAGCCTCGGTTCCAACCACTGGTGATGCGGCATCTGGAACCTCGACGCCGCAAGTGACTGACTCCCCCGTCGAAATCGACTGTGACACGATCCTCCTCCCGGCCGCGTATGAGGATTTCGAGGCGCGGGGAATGCAGCCCGTCGCATTCAGTAGCTGGAACGACAACATCAATTCATAAGCGACAACGACGGTCTCGTCTGCGAACAGGGTGTCCCCAACAGCGGCCAGGTGGCCGTTTTCGCCACACTCTAGATAACACGTGAACAATGGGACGCCAAGAAGATAGACCTGATCAATCTCGGAGCGTCCGAAACCAACGCCCCCATCAGTGGCTATCTCCAGGAACCTGAAGTAAATATCGACGTTTCACGCGGTGGCTATGTTTTTCGGGATGGACTGCCGTACTACGTCAGCAGCGACCACCTCGCGCAATGGATTCCGTAGCCGCCGGATTGATCCAGATCGAAGGCTCCTCGGCTGGGGCTTCTAAAACGGGACTGCCCCGATTTCAGTTGACTCATAGGGTTAGTGGTTTTAGGCGGCGTTGAGGGCCATGTTTATTGTCTCAAACTCGATCGGGGACGAAATGGTTGGGGGTTGCAATTGCGCCCTCTGGCGAGTGCAAAGCGGTGCTTGAATTAGAGCAGAGCTGTGGTCAGCCAGTTTCTTTCCCGGCGGTCATTGCCGCTGTCGATGTTGCCATCGTCACGGAGCAGGCCAGCGGGACAAAGCTGATTTTACGAGAAGCTACCCCGATGTTTACGGGCCAGTCGAAGGCAGCGCTCTCGTCGCTCTCGGTGTATCACTCCAAATGAGGTTCACCATTTGGGCATACCGGAACGAACCGCGCTCGGTCGGGTCCTTGAGAAGTCGTGGCCGCATGCCGGGTTGGTGACACCCTCGTCGTGATCCTGCTCGACCGGCTGGCGCGGTGGACGATCGCCGTGCTTAGGACCGAAACAATCATCGAGCTATCATCAGGGTATGAAGCGCATAACGTACAGCGGCGGGTCCATCGTCACGAGCAACGCCATCACGACAGCGCTTCTTCGCTACATCACCTCTTTGGCCGACACCGACAATAGTGTGACCGTGGATGTCACCGTGCTTGAAGAGAACGATGAGACGTGCATGCACACGCTCGTTCTCAGTCCAGCCAGCCAGTTCGACGTCTGCGACGTTGAAGGGATGACGGAGGAAGAAGAGGTGGCACGTTTTCCGGTACCAGAAATGCCCATGATCGGCATCATCGGGACCGTCGAAAGCACAGGCGACGCTGGCCGGACGGCGGAAGACTTCAACCGCATGACAAGTGAAATTGATAATGGACTGGGACAGTAATCATGGGTAAATTTGTTTACGGAACCCCGTCGATCTCCATCGAGTTCGATGATCGGGTGCTCGCTCATCTTAAGGTCGTCATTCTGGCCAAGGTGCGCCGCGGAGAAAGTTTTACGTTTTCGTGGGAATACTCGGCGGCAGCAGGAAGCGGTCACAGTTCCATCTGGATCCATCCGACAATCCCGCTTCAATTCGACTTCTTCGGCAGCAAAGAGCCCCGCCTTAACCGTGCCTGGGTCGAAGAACTCGCCCGCTTGTCAAACACACCAGCGGGACTGCGGGTGACGCCGGAACCAACCGAGTCCGAGGCGCCCTCACACCCCTGATAAACGCCTGACCACACCACACCAGTGGCCAAGCGTGTGGAAGCTCCCGCGCAGTTTGTACCCGGCATCCCGCCAACGCCCACGACCCTCACGGCCTGCTGCACGAAGCTTTCGGCGAGTACGGCATATCTTCAGATACACCGCCTGTTACGTGGCCGCTGCGAGGTCAAGAGCGCCGGCCAACAGACAAGACCCCAACCCGGTTCGTACTGCGGGCGGACGCGTCACTTTTCGTGTCGAGTAGCGCAGTTGCGGGACTAATCCGTTTGAGATTATGCGGTCGTTTCAAAGTTGTAACCGTAATCATCCTCAAACGCGGACGTAGAGCCGGGCTGAGGATCCAGGGAAAGACCAAAAGACGTGGCCCCTGTGCGCGCCACCCGCTGCCTCATGTACGACACGATGTCACGATTGTCAGGTTCAGGTTTGTCGGTATGTGAGGTTTCCGCCATAACAGGGGTGCCCCGACTCAACAGCAGCAGAGCCTGTACCTCATCTCCGCCAGCACCATAAGCCATCAACCGGACAGTATCTGCCCCTCCAGAACGAGCCAACGTCGCCGCGTATATAACGACAAGTTCCGCTACCTCATCCCCCACAAGCAAGCTCTTGTTGACAAACGTCAAATTCATCATGCAAAAACCGTAGCACCAAAAAGAAAACGCTCAAGTCCTTGCATTTCAGCGCACGACGATATCAGAAATTTCCCTCCGCAACGTACTTGCCCGACCCAAAACGTATGCCTCAGCACTGACAGGCCATAAAACAGAACCAGAAGGCGGCTACAGCGTCACAAACAAACGGTTGCGCCACCACTCTTTCCCGCACCAGGTATCCAGCACGGATGGTCGCGCGATTTTCACATCAACCCCGGTGACGGCTCTCCACAAAATCTCGAATGAGCCAATCCTGCAGCCCGCCTGACCACCCCTCGGAAGTCACGAACGGAAACATAAAGGAACCACTCACGACTGCGAACCGCGGCGGCATTTAAGCCGTCCAGCGCGAACACCTGACCCCGCTCTGCAAGATAGCTTGCCAAGCGCTTCGAGAGTCGTGTCACTCCAAGTGGACGAATTCCAGCGTGCGGTGTGCGGTGTGCGGTGTCCGGTGTCCGGTGTGTGGACCGTCACGAGTCGCATATTGGTCTTTCCGCGGTGTCAGGCTTGCACATCTCCGCGCCATCCGACATCGTCGGTTCCTTTCGCCTCGATGAACTCCTTAAAGTCCGCGAGGTCTTTCTTGATGGCGTGGTCGTCGATACCGAGAGCAGCCCCAGCCTTCTCAAGCAGCCCTGTTGCCTCCCAATCAAGCTGAACCGTCACACGCGTCTCGTTCGCAGCCAACTTATGAAACGTGACAACGCCCGCGTGGTCGACTTGGCCGCCGGTGCTGTTCCAGGCAACACGCTCGTCGGGGTGCTGCTCAGTTATCCGAGCCTCAAACGTGCGCTCCACGCCGCCGATTTTAACCGTCCACTCGGTGAGAGTGTCCGTTACTTGAGTGATGGATTCAATAAAACTCAAAAACTTTGGAAACTCCTCGAATTTAGTCCACTGGTTGTAAGCGACGGTAACGGGAACGTTAACGTCGACAGTCTCGATGGCGTTGGGCATGATGACCTCCTAATGCGAATTCAACGGATGAAATAGTTTCTGCAACCCCCTTCACCGTACCGAAGGCAAATCCAAGGTCAACCCGGGTAAGGAAATACTCGCAGGAACGAGAAGGTACCTGTGCACGGAACCTCAGCAGCGTGAACAAGCAATGGGACGGGCTAAACGACGGGCGAGGGAGGCTCTTCAGAATCTCTCTCGGTGCCAGGGCGTAGCGCGACCAAAATGCGCTTCAGATCGATAACGATCGCGGCCGTGGGGCTAAGCGATGTCGTCCCGGCACCCAACTCTTGCATGCCATGCAGAATCGCCTCGACTGCCACTACGGCAGCATCAAAGGGTGCGTTATCATTCGGGCTGTCGTCCGTGGCACGCAAAGTTTCCGCGACCGCGTGCAGGGCATCGCTCAGAACCGGCCGCAGCTCGGACGGCAGCTCAAGGGGAATAGGTTTACCCCAGATCATGCCCGTAAAAACCTCAGTCAGATTGCGCACGTGAAAAGTGACGTTCTCCAGAGCCGCGAGGTCCTCATAGTCGACAACAAGATTTCTGCGGTATCGGGTTGCTCGTATTTCCCCCAGCCAATGGCGAAATGCCAGGGCTGCTGTCGACGGGACGCTTAGCGATCCGGACAGGCGAAGAGCGCCTTGTCCCACTCGTCGGTCGACAAGTCAAGATCTCCAGCCTTCGCTGCGATCTCTACCCAAAACTAACCAGGGTTATTGCTGCTTTACGTCGAAGCGCGCTGCAATTATCGGACTCCTCAAACCTCTCGGCAGAGGCGTGTGATTTTTGCCTGCGGTGGTGTTTTGCCCCCCCCCCGAAATGGGCATCGAAATTCAATGCAAAATCATATAGTTTGACATTCTGGTAAAAACCAGAGCGACAAAATTACTTAACGTCTGCTGCAATTCGGGCAGGCGTCACATCAACTTGGAGAAATTTCCCATGCGTAAGTCCGCCCAAAAACGGTCCACTAAGAAAACTATTATTACTGCGGGTTTGGTCTTGGCTCTCGTCGCCGGTGGCGGGGCAGCATTTGCTTACTGGACCACTACGGGAACCGGATCCGGAACCGCAGCCGCGGGAGCGAACGTGGCAATTTCCGTGGTGCAGACAAGCGCACCCTCGAACGTGAATCCCGGTGCCGCAGCACAGGTTCTGAGTGGAAACTTCACCAACACCAATACCGGCCCGGTATACGTCACATCGGTCACCGCGTCTATTGCAGCGGTAACCAAGGCCACAGGCGCACCCGCAGGTGCTTGTACCGCAGCCGATTATGTTCTCAGCGACGCCCTCATGCCTGTCGGGCGGCTGATTCCGGCCGGCACGGCGCAGGACTCTTGGGCCGGCGCGAAAATCGCCTTCAACAACAACCCGACGACCTCCCAGGATGCTTGCAAGAACGCCACGATTACATTCAGCTACGTCGCGGCTTAACCAGAGCGGAGCAGGACCGAGTCGACGGCAGGGTCCTACCCTGCCGTCGACTCGGGTTTCATGTCGCAACATCAAATCGCCCGATGCAACTGGATACTGTGAGGAGAAACTGCAATGACTCGCTTGTGGCACCTACGGACCATCATATGTTGTGCGCTTATCTTAGGCGGCTTAGCTGCCGGTGGTGCAGCTGTCGCCTATTGGGCTACGGCCGGGGCTGGAAATGGGACCGCCCGCTCCAGTGTCTCCCCGGTCATTGACTTGACTGCCGGGACGACTGCCGCCGACCTGTTCCCTGGTGGGAGCGCCACAGTTTCCACGATCGCTGCCAACCCTGCCGCGAGTTCGGGGCGGATCAGTTCTCTCGCCCTGAACACCGCGGAGGGAATGGGTGGCTTCACCATCAGCGGGGCCCCCAACTGTGCGGGTTCCGCGTTCTCGTTCACACCGCAGACCAATAACGGTGCAGGCTGGACAGTGCCGGGTAACTCGACTCTGACGATCACGCTCCCCTCCGCCATATCGCTCAGCTCGACCGCCGCAAACGCCTGCCAAGGCGCGAACGTGACCGTTCATCTGATCGCGGGCAGTTGATGCGGACACGTACCTCAAGCACGATCTCTTCGATTCTCGCCGCGACTCTCACCGCGATGATCGCGGCTACCCTTTTTCCAGCGCCAGCAGCAGCCTTCTGGAGTGTCACGAGTACCTCCTCCAGCGCAGGCGCGGCGGCCACCGGCGCCGTGAATCCAGGTTCAACGCCCGCAGTGACAGTCTCAGACCGCAACACCATTACGATCAGCTGGGACCGCACGACGCTTTCGAACGGAGCGCCGGTGAGCGGATACCGTATCAGCCGCTACGACAGCGCCAATGTTCCGCAGCAGCTCCTGGGAAACTGTACTGGCACAGTCACGGCCACCGAGTGCACCGAACCCGGCGTTCCTGACGGCTTATGGACCTACACCGTCACCCCCCTCTTCCTCACCAACTGGACGGGAAGCCCCAGTAGCAACAGCCCGGGAGTCCGCACAGATATCGCCGCTCCCTTCAACGCGATTTCCCGCACAGCCGTCTCCGGAGCCTCCTTCCTCTCCGGCACAACCGTCTTCTACCGGGGTATCGCCGCCGGATCATTCCGTTTGTCGAATGCCGTCACCGATGCCGGTTCAGGAGCAGGTTCCAGTACCACCGGGGTACTGAGCGGAACCACGACAGGGTGGGCCCACACTCCCTCAGCCGTATCATCACCGTCGGGTGGTCCTTTCGTCTCGAACCTGTTCTCGTGGGCGGCATCCACGACGACCCAGCCGACGATCGGTATCGCCGGCCAGGACATTGCCGGGAACACCATCGGCAGCACCCTCGCTTTTGTCCTAGATAACACCGGACCCACTGGTGGCGCAATCACCTACGCCAACGGCTACACCTCCGCCACAACTGTCCCGATCACCCTCTCCCCCATTTCAGACGCGGGCGCCGGCAACACATCGGGAGGAAGTCGCTACCTGCAACGGGCCACCGCGATATTAGATGGGAACGTATGCGGCACCTTCAGTTCCTTCACGAATCACATCACTAACCCGCTTGTGTCACCGGAAATCCAGCTAGTGACCGTAGAGAACGGCTCTTGCTACCAATACCGGTACCTGATCACCGACAACCTCGGCAACCGCACCGTCACCACCTCAACGGCCAGTATCAAAGCCCGAAACTACGAGACCATCATCGCCAACACCCCGGGCCTTCTCAGCCACTGGCGTCTCGCGGACACTACTACCGTCATCGACGACATCCGCCCAGCCAACAACAATGGAACCTACTTCAACTCCCCCACCCAGGGTGTGGCGGGTGCCATCATAGGTGATGCAAACACCGCGGTAACCTTCGACGGTGCTAACGACTACGCTCAGGTCACCCGTCAAATATCCAACGATTTTTCCATCGAATTTTGGTTCAAATCCACCCAGGGCCGCGGCACTGGCAACAACTGGTACGACGGGGCCGGACTCGTCGACGCCGAGCTCGGAGGCGTCGCCAACGACTTTGGTATCGCTCTCATGGCTAATGGCCGTGTCGCCGCCGGCACCGGCAACCCCGACACCACCATCTCGTCCGAGCGCGGCTTCAACGATGGCGCGTGGCATCACGTGGTGATGACTAGAACCCAAACCAACGGAGACGTACGGCTCTACGTAGACGGAGATCTCAGCGCGACCGGCACGGGAAGCACCCGCGCACTCGCCAGCGCCACAACGATGAGCTTCGGCCAAATCAACACCGGGATGAACCTTTTCGCCGGGTCCCTCGACGAAATAGCCACATACACCACCATCCTCACGCCAACACAGATCAGCAACCACAACCTCTCCGGCAGATGACACTGCGCCCAAGTGAGCTGTCGCGGATATCCCGGGTAATGAGCAGCCCTCGCAAAATGCGAGTCTACTGAAAGTACACAGCCGCATGCCCGCAGCAGCTCACTGGCCCGGCCAGCGTGCCACGTGCGCGATCACGGCCGTCTCGCGCCGTGAACCATAGTCGAATGTGCGTCTCCTTCCCTGGTGTCTTTTGTTGGCCACAACAAGGCTGAGATCTCATTTAGTTCATGCGCGGCATTCGTGTAGTGCCAGTCAGCCTCCATCCTGTAGCAAAGGAGCTGTCTGTGATCTGGCACGCGGTGTTCTTGGCACCTGTCAGCTCATGCAGGTATTCACGAAGCCTGCCGACGCTGACCGGTGAGCCGCGGCCACCATCACACACCCAAGCCATTTTGTGAACACAGCACCACTGAGCTTTCCATCATCTGGGTCAAATAATGCTTCGTTATAGGTGGACGCGATGACAAGCAGGTTTTCTCCACATTCAATGTCGTCAATACTGAGCATGAGGTTGCCGGCGTCGGTGACGATGCCCGCGGAGCGCATTTCGCCGTCACCAGCCAGCGCCGACAGCATCCCTGCCTGATTTTCATCGGCAGGAAAGCTGTCGAATGTCCCACCAAAGACCAGTGTGAAGATCTCAGAAGAAAGCAGGGGATCGGGGATTTTCGCCGTCATGACGCTTTCGTGCGCGGCTGACGGTCGGTGGAACAGACTGTGCGCCCGTCGAATCACCTTCGAACTCAACAGCTTCGAACGTCGTAACGCTGACCTTGCGCCTGTGGCTTTGAGCATCGCGGTCGATTCATCACGGATCAGCGCCTCCGCGCGACCCGTTTCACTCTGCAGTACGTTATGCCATCACACCCGTCATCGACGCTGTCGCCCAGCCACACACCCTGAAGGACCCGCCCTGCGCTATCCACAGGATCGATGAGGACAGCAGGTAGCTGACCGCGACGATTCACGCTGACCAGAACGAATGCTGGCCATCGCGCAAATCGGCGTCGTAATGTCACGATCACGTTATTCACACAGCTCCTTGAACTGTTTAACATTACTGAGATTATGCAGCCCATAAGGCACAGCAATACCCCCATTTCGGCCATTCGTTTCTCCGACCAATACAAGACATAGCGAAAAGGATCTCCCCTCAACACCGCCAGATAAGTCCGAAAGCCTCAAATGTCGGCTCTGGCTGCTTGACTATCACCATGGACGCCGCATCATTTTCTCCTACTGGATACAACGCCGATTTCCTTGAAGTTCCTCTGCCGCTCCCAATCCCTCCCGCGGGAACCCTGATTCGTGAACTGCTCTACACACATTTCACCGTGCTCCTCGACCCCGCGCGGCGCCTCGCAATCGCGACCGCCGTCAACATCGACGGGGACCAGCTCGTTACCGCTGACCGAGGCGACGACTGGCACCTCGACTCGCGGATACCGCTCTACGAACAGGCCGGGGAGGCCGTCTACGCCAGAAACGACCTCGACCGCGGACACCTCGTCCGGCGCCGGGACCCGGTCTGGGGCGATACAACAACAGCCCGGCGAGCGAATTACGACACCTTCGCCTACACCAACGCCGCACCGCAAGCCGGAGCCTTTAACCAATCGAAAGAGCTCTGGCTCGGCCTCGAGGACCACGTCCTCACCTACGCACGCACCAACGGTAACCGCATCAGCGTCTTCACCGCCCCCGTACTCTCCGCCCAGGATCCGACATACCGCGGCGTGAAGATCCCGCAAGCATTCTGGAAGATCGCAGCATGGACAACGACGGCGGAAGACTCCACTGTTCTGCACGCTGCCGGGTTCGTCCTTGACCAAAGCCCACAATTAGAAGACCTCGACCTCGACACGGTCCGCGCTCGATCCCTCCTCGACGGTAATCCCCCGCCGCTTGGACCGTACCGCACCTATCAAGTACCTATCGTGGACATCATCGACCTCACCGGGCTCAACCTGACCGCCCTATCCGACGCAGACGTCTACGCCCCGGCCTCAGCTATCCGGCAAGGCACCGACCGTCGAACGCGCTGGGTCGAACTGATCGACACAGCAGGCATCCACCTCTAACCACACCGGATCCGCTACAGCCAGCTCAATCCCCGGCGCGGAGGTAGACATAAACAGTTTCTCGGCTGATCCCAAACTCACGAGCAAGAACAGCTTTCGGCACACCAGCGGCAGCCTTCTCGCGCAGCTCAGCCGCGCGAGCAATGTCAAGCGACGGGGTGCGGCCACGGTAGACGCCACGCTTCTTGGCCAAGGTAATGCCCTCGCGTTGACGCTCCCGAATCAAAGACCGCTCGAACTCAGCAAACGCTCCCATAACGCTCAAGAGCAGGTTCGCCATCGCGTTGTCATCGCCCGTGAAAGAGAGCTGCTCTTTCACGAACTCAACCCGAACCTTCTTCGCCGTGAGTCGGCGCACGATCAAACGGAGGTCATCCAAGTTGCGGGCAAGGCGATCCATGGAATGCACGAGAACGGTATCGCCGTCTCGGACGAACTTGATCATCTCTTCGAGCTCGGGCCTTTTCTGGTCCGTCCCCGACGCCTTGTCCTCGAACACCCGGTCGACGTCGACGCCAGCAAGCTGACGGATGGTGTTCTGATCGAGAGTGCTGACTCGCACATATCCAACTCGTTGACCCGTCATGTGACTTTTTCCCCTGTTCCGTCAAGTTAAACTCTAAGACCCGGTCGTGAGGGGTGTCCACCAATCAGAATTTGACCCTATCCTGACAATTTTTGACAAACGCTTCTGACGCCTAGTTGGGGTACACACCAAATTGACACTTCGTTGCTTGCTTCGACGCCTCTTAACGTCTCGCAACCGTCCTGGCCTACAAAAACGGTAACGCCGGTAAAAACACACGTTTCGAGACACGCCGACTCATCCGTCGCCCTTGGATAATGATGCCCAGATCCCGGTCATTGGCCGGAATACGTTCTGCTGCGCTCTCCACACTCGTGCATGGTCGATCTGTCTCGTCTATGTGTCTCGCAGCCCTCGGGCAGCGAGTCTGCGCCCAAGCACGCCTTGGTGATTCTTGACGGCACTCGCAGCAGCCAGCCATTCACGAATGACTGTTCACGGCCCCTGCTCCATTGCTTCGAGTGTCGCGTAAACGCGGGCGTGAGCGAAGAAGTCAATGCAGTGCAGCGAAGGCTCGGTCACGCCTGTGACTCTCGACACGTGTACCCCGCGTCTCCATCCACTGTGATGGAAGGACGCTGGCCTTCAGATCGCTTTATGTGCGCTTGGTGGTTTCCAAGTCCGTAGATCCTGCTACAGGTCGCGCAAATGTGACTGACACCCCTACACACCCATATTAGGGATAAGTGCGATTATCGGGGGTAAAAAACCGCCCCCTTGAAGTGAGATGAGGCTGAGTTGAAAAAGGGGTCGGAGGCGTTCTGGCCGCGCGATGGCGCGGGAGAACGACCGGGCGCCGGGCTCAGTAATGGAGCGCTAGGGCACGGCGGTGACGACGCGCGTCAGCGCTGGTAGCCGCTGTCGGGGTCGATGTCGCGAGCAGCTGTTTCGCCCAGGCCACGGGGATCGAGCTTCACTCCGCGCAGTTCAGGGAACCGACGCATCCGCGCTGGCAAGTCGGCTTCGGGCCCTGGTGGTTCGTTGCTTAAGCCGAGCACGGGTGCTGGTGGCACGTCCGGAACGGTCGGGAGCCCTTCGGCAAATATGGGCGTCAGGAGTTTGAGCGCCTTGTTGGGTAGCCCATCACCCGGGAAGAACTCCTCAAGGAGGTCTTCTGCGGCGTCGACGTTGGGGATCTCGCAAATGGCGAGGAGGTTGGCGATGTCTGAGTCGTCGCGGCCGGGACGTGAGGCGTTGAGCTTCATGGCCAGCAGAGCGCGCGGTGAAGCAACCTCGACGGTGATGCCTTCGCTGGCGTAGATGACTTCCCAGCCTGCGTCGGCGCCGTAGGCCGGGATGAATTGAGCGGCGTTGCTATTGAGCCAATCTGGCGGCCACTGGTTTTCACGGGCTACTTCTGCGGCAGCCGCGAGAATTGGCGCTTCAGGCTGTAGCCGTGCGTCTATGTCGGTGGTTGTGCGTCGATCGAAGTAGCGCAGTGCCAGCGCAGCACCTCCCACGATGCGAATTCCTGCGGGTCGACCGGTTGCACGAAGCTTCGTGATGACTGCGTTGATACCCCGGATTAGGTCATCTCGATCAAGCTCGTCGCGGGCCATTAGATGCTCACTAGAGTGGCTGCTTCGATCAGAATGCCACGACGCAGGAACTCGGGCGGCACTTCTGCCGGGTCGGCCAGGATATTGTAGCGGGTGGTTCTTGGCTGCCAAGGCTCGTCCGGGTTTCCGACCTGTGCGGTGATCCATTCGGGTACCGGAAGAGCATCCGCGTTCAAGCGGTACTCGCAGAGAGCCGCGATCGCCGCATCCCAGTGTGCTGATCCAGTCGGCGCCGGCTCGGTAAGTGTGAGGCCAACCCGGGTCGCACCAGCTTCGGCTGCCAGGTTGTCGGCCAGCTGGATGAAGCGCCGGAACGCATGCGCGGTATTAGCGACCCCGACGCTTCCGAACGCGGTGTTAGCCAGCGTGGTGTCAGCCAGCGCTGTGTTGGCCAGCGCTGCATCGCTGGTAGATGCGTCCGCAAGCGCCGCGCTGATCTGGTCTGCAATGCGGGCGGCGTCCGCTCGCACGGTGGGAATCGTGACCAGGATGTGTTGCGTCTTGCCTAGAAGTGCTTCCAAAGTCGAAACGGTTGGATCGCGCTTGCCGTTCTCAATGAGGGAGAGAGATGACCCCGCGATCCCTGAACGACGCGAGAGCTCGCTCTGGCTGAGACCGCTGGCTGCTCGAGCGGCACGTGCGAGGATAGTGGCTGTCATAACGATCACGTTCCTTTACTAATTCGTAAACTCTATCAGGGTTGCTTAGTCGACGGGTTTCAGGATTGATAGCGGCTGTCGACGGTCGCCCGGCTGTGGGGCCGGTCAATGTTCTGGCGTTTGCCACTCTGGCGTGCCATTACGGGCGCTGCACTGACATCGGGAGTTCACCAATCAGGACTTCGCTGTCGTGAAGCCACAGGTCAACGAGCGCGTCACCGCGTCCTGCGGATTCCACGAGGCCCCCCACGCTGATCTGGATCACCTGGGCAGGGTTGCCAGTCCACAGCTCCACGCGTCGCCCCAACTCGTCGACGAAATCCTCACGGAGGCTCGCGGGCACCTCATCCGGGTACACGACCAGCAGGTCGACGTCGGAGTCGGCCGTGGCTTCACCTCGTTCGACCGACCCATACAGCACGACAGCGGTTCCGTTCGGGGCGCTCTCGTTGGCAAGAGCACGTATGCGCTGACGGAACTCAGTCAAAACGTTAAGCGTCGTCTCCACTGTCGACCAGAGTAAATGCTCCCGATTCACGCGGTAGAGCGTCTCCGCCCGCCGGGACGCTGCCAGCACGAGGCCTACCCGAGTAAGACGCTCCAGGGCGCCCTGGACGCCCCTGATGCTCACAGTTCCGCCCAAGACACGTTGGATCTAGCGACCGTTTACGGACGCCGACCCGCGCGCGAGGGCAGTCAGGACTGCGCCCTCGGTTCGACCGAAGACAGTGACAAGCGGCATCCCAAGATTCATTGAGTCCTCCAAGTAGGCTGTGAACCTGATACCTACAGGTATCACGTGATACCTAAATGGCTCAAGTGTTCAGGTAACTCTCGGATAGAGACTTGGACATCGAAGCGCCGTTCTGCACCGCTTCCTGGTACCCAGTGGCTCACTGGGCACGCTCTAATTCGTGTTTACCGTTGCTAAACACGAATCACAGCGGGACTAGTGGTGGTTGTCCTGGCAAACACGAGATGCGTCATCTCGGATTTTCGTCCGCTCGTCCTCTGTCTCTGGCATGCTGGTGTCTCTGGCATGCTGGGCGGATGGGCCAGGTACTCGACAATCTGCGCGACTTTTGCGGCACGTACCTCTTCTGGTTCCCGGATTTCGCACAGTCTCCCGGATTCGCAGGGTGCTTGGCCGTCGTCGCTGCCGTTATCGCTTATATCGCGACGACGAAGAACTCCCGCAAGGAGCAATGGTGGAAGCGCGCCGAGTACGCACTAAACCTGACCTTGGCGGCGGAGGAGACCACGCAGATAACCGGCCTCGAAATGCTCGACGCGCTCGAATCGAAGACCAAGCCAGAACGAGCGTTTATCGAAGCGGCAACGCAGTGGTTCCTGGACCCGGGGCCCACGAGAATATTCACTGGTCCTGCTAGCGCGCCCGCTGAGAACGATGATTTGCCCATACCAACCAGCATCCGCGCTCGAATCTTTGGCTTCATACGTGGCATTTTCAGGAGCCCGCGCGCATAATTGGTACAGGAATAGGAGGCACACCATGACGATCAACGAGATTCAGCAACGCCAGAGTGACAGCCGACCCAGCCCGAAAGCTCAGGCCGTGGCGGCGCGCGTTCGCGTGAACGCCAACCGCCGCGGTGGCGTGGCGACGCCACAGTGGATCGTCAAGCTTTCTCAGACACCTGCCGCGAAGTAGTTTCTTCACTCGCCAAGACAGCGAGCTCGTAACCGGCTAGATGTCTTCCTTGAGTGCTTGCCGCAGATCGACACCGTTTGTCAAAAACAGCGGTGCGCGCTGCGTCCGCGAGTCTCCACTTCACGCCATCGCGGCTTGGACGCACCGGTCAAGAACATCCAGCTCGGCCAGCGCCCCTTACGCAGCCCACACACGATTCTTTTTGCGCCCGGTGATTTCCTGGATGTACCCGGCTCGGGTGAGCTGGTCGATGGCCCGGTAGGCCGGGAAAGCCACAGACCCAGACCGTGCCTCGATCTCGGCCGCACTCATCACCGGGTGGTCATAGAACGCCTGAATCAGTGCGGCGGCCGCGGATCCGGCGCGAGGGCGCAGCTCTGCTACCCAAGCATCGGGCATCGCCTTCAGTCGAGCGATTGTGCCGCGCGAGCACTCGGCGGCAGCACGGGCTGAGTGCGCGAACAAGCTAATTAGCGGCCCGGGATCGCCGCGGCGGTAGGCGCCGAGCGCTGCAAAATAGTCGTCGCGGCGGGCGAGGAGTCCACTGGCAAGAGGCACAACGGCGTTACTTCAGTCCGGAACGGCGCTAGCAGTTCCATGTAGGCGGTCAACTTGTCAGCGCTCGCGTAGAGTGTGCGGCCGACCGTGTCGTACCGGCTCCAGCCGCGGACATCGTCGCCGGGCTCGCGAGCTTTCGGAGCAAGCGGGCCGTAAGACTGCCGTGCGATTCGGAAGGGGCTCCCCGTGCCCGAGGTGAGCGCGAGCCCGGTTTTCGTGCAGATTCGGGCGGTCACCGTTGCGTCAACCGCTGAACGAATCGTCGATGAGGGCATCGGCGGCGCGACTGACCTCCTTGAGACGATCTTCCCTGATTGCATTAGCCGGGGTGTCGTAGTCCAGCCAGGGGTTGGCGCCGATGAACCACACTCGTGCGACGTGCTCGCCCTCGACCTCGGCGACCTTTTGCCACTGCTCGTAGGCAAAGGCGAGTCGCTTGATTGCCTCCGGGCGCGGCTGGGGGCCACCCTCTTTGGCCCACTTGTGTGAGGCCTTGGTATCCTTCGAGCCAGCCAGCACAGCCACGAGCGTCCCGCCCAGGGCAGCGTTGAGACGTCGGGTTATCTCGCGGATGTCGAGTCGAATCGTTCGCTTGAACGCGCCCGTCGCGGCGTCGCGCGTTACGTACCGTTTGGCGAGCTGAGCGGGGGCCTTGACAGCAGTCTTGTTTGGCGTTTTGTTGGCCATTGCGAGCCCCATCTCCATCTGTCGTGTATTCCAACACTACGCGCGAGTGCACGGAGTATCTACCATCAAGCTAGCGTAAAGACACGAAAAAGACACTCGAAGTACACCGTATTCATATGATCCGCTGGACGAAGTCGGCAGCCGGACAACGCGCGCTGATGACGGTGCGACTCCGGGGCGAGATCAAGGAGCACGACCGCTACGCATGCGTGCAGTGCCGCGTCTCGGTTGCCGCCGAGCCGCACCTCTTGCTCGAAATCGACCACATAATGCCGGTGTCCCAAGTCGGCGCGGGCGCGTATGGGCGATTTGACGCGTCCGGCAGCCTCGATCAGGGCTGCGGTATCAAGAAGTGCGCGACGACTGTCAGGAATAGAACCACGGGCACGGTGAAGACGACAATTCGGGAAATGAGGCCCAGCCAGCGGTTTGCTCGGGGCCGAAGCAACAGCCCGACGATGACAGTCGCGAGTAATGCGAAAAGGATGCCTGCGCTGATCAACGATGCACGAACAGGCAACAACTGCGGAGGGCATACCGCCGGAAGACTAGCCGAACAGGCCCAACCGGGCAGGACCGGCTGCGCCATCCAAAGCACTAACAAGCCCAGAAGGACGACGCAAGCTGCAACTACAGGTGAGCGCGTGGCGCCGCGTGTCTTGTTGGGCATGTCACCAGACTATCGATCAGGAACCCCTAGACCGGTGTGTTTGAACCCGGTCTCGTCGTGCCAACCCGCGAGCTGCTCGTTGACGTAAAAGGGACTGGGGAGTGGCTTCATGTTTTTGGACACGGTCGTGCCTTTCGAGTTCTTATGGTGGGTGGTAGTCGGGTCAGCGTCCCGGCTCGGGGGGCTGACCCTCGGCAACTACAGAACCGTCGCCGTCTCCGTCGACGAACAGCTCCGGGAAGCGCTGCTTGCGCTGGGCCAAGCGCGGGGTGCCCACCGCTGACGCCGGTTGCGCAGCGTTTTCGGTCACGAACTTCGCGGCGTGCTCGAACTGGACCTCGTTGAATGCGGAGGTCATGTGCTCAATCTCGGCGCTGCGGATGTTGTTCTTGTGCGCGGTTTCGCGCCAGGTGCCGACCGCACGCGTTACGCGGGAAAGTACCTCAGATGCTTCGGGCTTCGTCAGACGATAAGCGTCTCGGCCCTCAATCAGCAGGCGCACGTCACGGTTCGAGGGGTCGTCTCGTTCGTTGATCTGTCGCGAACGCACTCGGCTTCCCGCACGAGTCGGGTTCACATCGAAGACCGGGCTCAGCCGCCAAGTGCTGTTCTCCCGTGTGAACCCGTGGTTCTTCCAGTGGTCGTCGACGTTGCCCACGAGCACACCGAGCGCTACGCGGCCGAACATCTCGCGCAGGTCGTCAGCGGACGCCGAGAGCGTGACCTGATCGATAGTGTCGGCGAAGTCTTCGTAGTTGGCCGTCTTCTGCGGTCCGAGCTGCATTGCCGTCAGCGCGGACATGTAGCCGACACGTTCGTGAGCAGCCGGGCGGCGGTCGAAACGCTCGATGAGCAGCGAGGATTTGTGTTCGTCCAGACGGATCAGGCGGTGGCGGGGCACGCGCAGGCCGGCCGCCGTTGCAAGATCCAGCACCGTTGCTTCCCAGGCCTCCGTGTCGATGCGCCGGTCGCGGTTCGAGGGGAGCTTCATCAGCCACAGGCTGCCGTCGGATTCCTGGATGGTGGCCTTGGGCCGGGCGCCACCGAGACTGGACCCGGTGTAACCGAGGATCTCCATGTCCTCGTCCGTGGCTTCATATTCCTCGAACCGGGCGACAGCTTCAGCTATGCGCCGTACGTCGTTCGGGTTCGTCGCGGTGTGCGCGGCGGCGGTCAGCCACTCGGGGGCAGCGTGACGAAGCGCTATCGTGCTGGGCTCTCTAAACCGGAGCGCACCCATGCGGGTGAGGTCATTCTGCTGCACCAGGTGGTCAAACTCGCCGATCGCGAGCGGCTGCGCTCTGCTGGGCGTTGCAGCAGACACACCGGTTCGCCCTCGTGCAAACGCCGCGTCGATGAGGCCTGTGCCCCAGTCGTCCGGCGTCGCATCGGAGAACGCGCCAAACAGCGCAGCGTCCTCACCGGAGAACTGTTTACCGGCCACGAGGGGTAGTTCTGGCGAGATCGCGTACGCGGCCGGGCTCGCAACGTACTCAGCCGTGTACTCGAAGCTGCTGCCCCCAAGCAGCCTGCTGCTACCAACGAAAGTTGCGCGGAGGTGACCGACCATGACGGGAGCCGCCGGGCCTTCGTCGAGATACACGTCGACAGCGTCGACGAGCCTCATCTGGTCGTGGCTCATGAGTTCGTCACTTTCCGTTCGCTGCGGGCTGGCGGGTGCTGGTTGGCGGGTGCTGGCCTGCCATGCCGATCTGCTCGTCCATGAGAGCCCGACCGGCGATCGAGTTCCACGGGTCGGTGCTGGCGATCACTGTGTTGGCCATGCCGAGGGAAGTCAACACAGCGAGCAGCGAGTCAATGCGAGGAGCGCCGGTGCCGGTCTCGATCGCCCGAAGTGTGTCCCGGGTGACGTGGGCACGCTCGGCCAGCACCGTGGCGCTGAGGCCCTGGAGCTTCCGCCACCGGGCGATGTTCGAGCCGAGCTCTTTGAGCATGCGTGTTCGTGCGGGCGAGCGTCTGGTTACCATGATTGCTCCTCCCAAGATGACAGGTATACCTGTCAATATTAGCTGTTATTGGTAATTTTGTCTGTCAGTAATCCAGCGCACATGTCACTTGGGTTTCAGTGGTTATAGCAATGTGACATGCGGCCGAGCACCCGGAGGGCGATCCTCAACGCGGGCTGTGAACCTGATACCTCCAGAAGTCACGTGATTCCGCCATGAATCAGGTGTTCAGGTACCCAAGAAATCGCCCGGCCTAAGCGCTGAGCTTAGGACGAGCGAGTTCTTCGCTCAGGAATCAGCTACTGCGCGTCATTGGCTGCTCGGCGTCGCTAAATCCTACGCAGGGCCGTCAGCTATCGAGCTTTTCGAGCTTGTCGGTTATCTTGTTTCTTTCCCGATGCAGCTTCCACCAGCTGACCGAGTTGCGCACCTGGATCAGACCGATCTCGGCGAGGTCGGGAAGACCCTCTTCGGCGAGTTTCTGCTCGACCAAGTCCTTGTCGGCACTGTCTGTCGACTCGATGATGGCATGAGCGCGCTTGATCCGTTCAGCTGCGAGCGGGTGGGCGGCAACAGCAGCATCGGCCGCTTCGAGCTTGATTTGAAGCTCCGGCTGGGATTCTCGACTGAACATAGCTGGTCTACAACCTTCTGGCTCTTCATCTTCGGGGACTTCTGTCAGCGCATGCTGTCTAGGGGTAGACAAGATGACCGTAACAGAGAGCCGGCAGTATGTTTGGGGTGACCTCCAGAACACAGAATTTACTCGGTGATCAGCAGCTCTAGTCCGATTCTTGGCTGGTGAACTCGTCTCGCGTGGCCGCGAAATCGAGCGGATTTCAGCTCGACAGTTTCGCGGTCAGGCCCCATGCTGGGTTATCGCTTCGCGCGACGCTCTGCCTCCGCAACCAGTTTCGAGCGGCGTGCTCGACGAGCGCCCTGGCAGCATCTTGGCGAACACCGGCTGTTCCATATTGATAGTTGCTCTTATCAGCCAGCAACGCGGTGAGATGCCTGCGCGGCGCAGCGTCTGGCTGAGTCGCTTCCACGAGAAGGGCAACGGCGTCGTTGTGGTTTCCGCTGCGGGAGCACTCGCCGAGGAGAACGCCGCAGATAACGTCTGAGGCCGCGATGCCTGCGTTCACCGCATTCGAGCCGGCCACCTTCCAGGAGGACACACTGTCGTCTTCGACGAACGGCTGCGCTGCCTCGAGGAACTTCAGTGCGTCCGCGAGCCGAGCCTGGATCGCAGACCGGTCGATGTTCTGGCGCTTGGCCGTTTGGCGTGCCATTACTGGTGCTGATCTAGTGTCGGGAGTTCACCGATCAGGACTTCGCTGTCGTTCAGCCACAGATCGACAAGCGCATCACCACGTCCTGCGGATTCCACGAGGCCGCCCACGGTGATGTGGATCACCTGTGCCGGGTTGCCTGTCCAGAGCTCTACGCGACGCCCCAGCTCATCGACGAAGTCCTCACGGAGACTCGCGGGTATCTGGTCCGGGTACACGACCAGCAGGTCGATGTCGGAGTCGGCGGTGGCTTCAACTCGTTCGACCGACTCATACAGCACGACAGCGGTTCCGTTCGGGGCGCTCTCGTGGGCAAGATCGCGGATGCGCTGGCGGAGCGTAGTCAAAGAGTTCATCGTCGCCTCCACGGTCAACCAGAGCAGATGTTCCCGATTCACACGGTAAAGCGTCTCGGCCTGTCGGGACGCTGCCAGCACAAGCCCGGCCCGAGTCAAACGCTCTAGGGCGCCCGGGACGCCCCTGATGCTTACTGTTCCGCCGAGGAGACGTTCGATCTGGCGGCCGTTCACCGACGCCGACCCGCGCGCGAGGGCGGTCAGGACTGCGCCCTCGGTTCGACCGAAGACAGTGACAAGCGGCATTCCGAGATCCATCGAATCCTCCAAGTAGGCTGCGAGCCTGATACGTACAGGTATCACGTGATACTTAAATGACTCAAGTGTTCAGCTAACGCTCGGATAGAGGTCCTGGCATCGATGCTCGGGAGAATCGGAAGCACATCGCCGCGCTCGACACAGCTACGCGACCTGACCGATCAGAGAGTTCATGAAGCAGTTCGGTTCTGGCAGTGAATATCAGGACCCCCAGTCACAGAGATCGCCACAACTGACGGGCCGCGCCTCGCCCCCTTCGACGAGACTTCTTGAACGACGACGGTCTTTCCCCTGGTGACCGTCGGAATGAGCCGGTGTAGATACACGTGCTGAATCAGGTCAGGATGCAGCTCAGCAGTCAGCAGGAGCTGAGTGGGCCAAAGCCGTCCCCGGGGCTACGCCCCGTCGGCATAGAAGCGTGCAATCCAGATTCGACGCATGCGCCGATTCTGGAGCCTCTGAAGGTCCGAGAGGGCATAAGCGGATAACTGGAATTCCTAAGTTCAGGCAGCTCCGCAAAAAGCCGCGCACCTGCCTGAACTTACCAATCCCACTGGGCAGAGAACCGGGCCAGCGACTGTGCTGGCAGCAAGGGTTGGTGGAGTGACAGCGCCTTCCGGTGCGGATCCTGGACTGGCTCTGGAGCGGTGTTGGAACAGACTCTGAAACGGTGTTGGAGCTGTATTGGAGCAGCGTTGGAGCTAGCTCTGAAACAGCGCTGTAGCCGGCCTGTAGCCGCTGCGGGAGCCGCTCTCTTTTTACTCAGCGCACTGGGCAGAGGTGGCAAGCCCGCGCTGAATCTGGTGACGAGGTCTGGTGACTGGTGTCGTTGCTGAGGTCGTTGCTGAGAAGCGGCAGGGACGCCTCTACGAGGCCAGTAGCGGGCACAAGAGAAGCAGCAACAGGATGCCCGAGACGAGCTCGGATACGGGCGTAAGAAGCCACAGGAGAGGCGACCGTCTCCGCTGCGCTGCGTCGATCCCCTGCGCCGGTAATGAGGCAAAGGTAGCCGCGTGCCCGCGGCCACGGCAGGGTGAAACGAGCATGGTGACAAAGGGTGAAACGCGCCCTGCATCGCTACGCTCAATGGCTGTCACCCTGGTGCCAAGGCCCCAGAAAAGCCGGTGACAGCCAAACCCCGCCTTTCCAACGCAACATGATGTCACTGTCTCCATCCCCTAGTGCTGTCTCCTACGTCGACGGGGATGGAGACAGAGGGTGTGGAACCATCATGTTTCGCTGATATACGTGCAGATATGACCACGATTCTCCGCTGAAGCTCCGAATGCGTGAGGAGAAGGGAAAGGGCATAAGGTTCGACGACACCACGCGTCGATTTTCATTCCGCTGCGCTACATGAAAATCTTGCTTTGGTGGTCGGCATAGCCGACGTCGACTGCGCCCTCCGCTGCGCTCCGGCCTTGCCCTTCGTCGCTGCGCTCCTCGGGTCCTTACTGCGCCGTTACCCCTCTGTTCGCTGACGCTCACCTGGGTAATGTCTTGCCCTCTCAACACCCCTGGTGGGGTGTTATCGGGTGCCCAGCTGCAGACGACTCTCCTCCGCTTCGCTCCCCCACGAACGCCGCCAGTAAATCACCGGCGTCCCGCCGGTGACAGTGAAGAGGTGAAGGTTCTTTTCAAACTCAAAGTAGAAGCTAATGGTCCGCGGCCGTCATCCCACTTCCCCGCGAGTGCGGAGCAGCCGAAGTACGAGACTTGATCTCGAAAAACTCCCAAGGCCGGGAATGCAACCATATGGCTCTCCCTCAGAGGCAGAGCCCGGGCTAACGTCGTTGTTTGTCGTGATCCACCGAAGGACCGCGCAAGGAACGGCTGAAGTCTCATCAGTATCCCCGACGAATCATTCTCTGAATGATTCGCGCAACCGTTTTGCAGCAACCGCCAATCGGAGGCCCCCACTCATCAGCGATTGGCCATCTTGGGCCGGGCGTCAACACCCGCGATGCTTTCGTTGCCGAGCTCTCGACGGGCTGGCAAGATACCCATGCACCCGTCCACCCTGGCGATCGGCCTGGCGGCTTTACCGCTCCTAGACTGGCGGAGACCGCATTCGCAGATTCGAGAGCCGTGACGAACACACCTTGGTTGAAGAGCATGGAGCACGGTGCGCTCGGAGAAGCCCGGGCGAAGGCGTTCCTGATGAACCGCTTCTGGGTTCTTGAACGGTCGGTCGACGTCCACGGCGCGGACTTCATTGTCCAGCTCAACTCGCTACGGGTCAACGTTCTCGACTCAAAGCCACCGCGGTTCGGCGTGATCCAGGTCAAGTTCGTTCAGGACGGAAACACCAATATGTCTGTGCCTGTACGGTACACGCAGGATGAGGCCGGGAATCCAGCAGGAGAGTTTTTCCTCATCGTCTGTACGGGCCGTGATGACGATGAACGTCTGTTCCTGCTTTCGGCAGCGGAAATTTCTGCAATGTTCACGCGAAAGTCAGACGACGACCGAGACGTGTATGAAGGCCGTGCCAATCAAATTCTTCGCGACAGTAACTTCGAAGTAATCTCACAATCCCTGGGATTGAAGCGGATCGAGGCGGCGCTGACTCGGGCAGACGTTCGGCAGAACAAGCAGTATTTGCGGCATCTCGGCGCGGGGGGTGCCCCTATGTGTTTCGTCAAGTCGTGAGTGATGTTTTGATTTCGTAGAGGGTGCCGTCGCGGAGCATGGCGTAGAGCACGTCGCAGCGTCGGCGGGCCAGGGCGATCAGGGCTTGGTTGTGGCGTTTGCCTTGGGCGATCTTGCGGTCGTAGTACCTGCGTGAGACGGGGTCGCTGAGGGCGGCGAAAGCCGACAGGAACAGCGTTCGTTTGAGAACCTTGTTGCCGCGCCGTGAGGGATGCTCGCCACGGATGGACGAGCCAGAGCGTCGGGTCACCGGCGCGAGGCCGGCGTAGGAGGCGAGGTGGTCTGCGGTGGCAAAGCCCTTGCCGCTGATCTCGGTGATGACGCGGGCGGCGGTCCTGACGCCGACGCCGGGCATGCTCCTGATGATCGGTTCCAGCGGGTTCGCCTCGACGAGCTCGGCGACCTCGACGGCGATCTCCGCGCGTTGACGGCGCAGCGTCCCCAACTGTTCGGCGAGGCGCGGCAGCACCGCCCGGGTAGCGTGGGTGCCGCCGACGACGACGGTCTGCTCGGACAAAGCGTGGAAGATTTCCTCCGCCAGGCGACGGCCCATGCGTGCGGCGAGCTTGACGAGGCGGTTGCCGAGCCGGGCTTTGCCGAGGGCTTTGAGCGCGGTCGGTGTCGGGTATCTCTGGAGGAGGTCCACGACGGCCGGGTGGTCGAGGTGCGGGCCCAGAACCCGCTCCAACGCTGGGTGGATCTGCATCAGCAAGCCCCGGATCCGGTTGCTCGTCGCGGTCATCTGACCGACGATGTCATCGTCGAATCCGCATAACATCGACAGCTCTGCGACCTGCTCATCTTCGAGCCGAATCGGCCGCAACGCGTGCGGGAGGGTACGGGCAGCTTCGGCGATGATCGCCGCGTCGCGGGCATCCGTCTTCGCTTCACCAGCGTGCAGAACAGCTATGCGCCTCATCGCCAGGCCCGGCAAATAGCCCACCAGGATGCCTTCGGCATACGCGACAGCCACCGGCAGTGCGCCCACGGTTTCGGGCTGGTCGACGACCAAGAGCACCTGGCCGCGCAGCTTCAGCTTGCGGATGACCGCTCGCAATTTGGCCTCGTCGTTGGGTAGCGCTTTGTCGTAAAGTCGCTTCCCGGAGCGGCCCAGCGCGACCGCGTGATGTTCGCTTTTTCCAACGTCAACACCTATGAACACGTCAACGCTGTCGTAATTCTCAATCATGAGTTTCCCGTCAGCCATGCGGATCGGTTGGCCTGTCCACGGCATCAAGTCTCGGCATCCACGTTACGTTCGGCCAGGAAACCAGTTCCAGTCGAGCCCCTATTAGCGATCACCCAATACCAGTCAGGCCCGGTGACAACACCCCCCGGATCATTAACGACTGGGGGCAGCAACCATGCCGGGCCTAACAGGCCAACACCCTTCAGAAGCAAAGCTTCAAGGGCTACCTACAAGGTAACGGGGCTGCCCGCAGGGAGAGTGTTGACGCCGACTATCTACTCCCGCTAATAAATAGGGTAGGAAACATTCCCGACGGCATCCTCGAACAGAAACGCGTTGCACGAAAACTTCTAAATGAGATGGAGGACGTCACCGAAGCGCTCGCCTAAATCGTCGAGAGCACGGATCCACTGGAAATAGACCGGCTCGTCAATGATGTCGTCGACAAGCATAGAAACCACACAGGGATGATCGTGTTCTCTGGCAACGGTGTTGGCAATTACGACTTGGCTCAGGCCGCAGAACAACACCTCGCTCATCTCAATCTGATTCGCAGATCAGGGATTGCCGGTGCATACTTCAATTTGATCGAAAGCGTCGACAAGGCAGCTCGACTTTTCGCGCTTCAAAGTGTTGGCCTGGACGACAAAGCCGTCCACATGCATGTGTCCTACATCCCGGAGACACTTGCCGGGGTCAATATCAGGTTTGCAGCGGAAGACGTCTTATGCGATTCCGGCGTCTGGAGACCCGAAGATCAGGCGTGGGTTGTCGCTTCGTCACCCGGCGAAAAATCATTGTGCTTCGCACCCGAATGGGCGATGTCCCGCGGCGGAAGATGTCAACCTTTGTGAGTCAGTTTCTTTAGCCGGTCATTGAGTTCGTTTCTTTCTTTTCGGGTTCGTTGATCCAGGTCGTCGTCGGGAACGTTGGTGGCTGCGGGTGCTGCCGCACGAAGCGTTCCGGGTGGGCGGCATATGCCGTCGTGAGAACGCGGGCGCGAGCGTGCTGGATGGCCGGCGCGCGGCCATGATGAAGGTTGAAAGGGGTGTGCATTCCGATGCCGGAATGGCGATGCTCGTGGTTGTACCAGTCGTAGAATTCGGTGCAGAATGAGCGTGCCTCGGCGAGGCTGTAGAACCGGTCGGGGAACTCGGGCCGGTACTTCAGAATTTTGAAATGCGACTCCGAAAAGGGATTGTCATTACTCGTATGCGGGCGGGAGTGCGACTTGGTCACGCCCAGGTCGGCGAGCAGAAATGCGACGGGTTTCGACGCCATCGAGGAGCCGTTGTCGGAGTGGATCGTCAGCTGGTCTCGGCGAATGTTCTGCTTGTCGATCGTGTCGAACAGGAGCCGCTCAGCCAGTTCGGCGGACTCCCGGGTCGCGACCATCCAGCCGACGACGTACCGCGAGTAAATGTCGATAATCGTATACAAGTGAAAGTACGACCATTTGGCCGGGCCCATCAGCTTCGATATATCCCACGACCACGTCATGTTGGGTCCCGTCGCGATCAGTTCGGGCTTGACGCGCGCCGGGTGCTCGGCCTAAGAACGACGCTCACCGGTCTCGCCGTGGGCGCGGAATAGACGATACATCGTCGCTACCGAGCAGAGGTAGGCGCCCTCGTCGAGGAGGATCGCCTGGATCTCCGCCGGCGCCTTGTCCACGAACCGCTCGGACCGCAACACCTCCAGAACAGCAGCGCGCTCCAGCTCGGTCAGCGCGCGCGGCTGCTTCGCCGGCTGCGGCCGGGGCCGCGGCGATGACGGCGGCCGTGGCGACCGCGGGTGTTGGCGGTAGTGCGTCGCCCGCGACCGGCCCACGGCCAAACACGCGTCCCGCGTGCCCACGAGAGGGACGAGGGCGCTGATGGTGGCGTCGATTATTTCTCGGTGTTCGTCTCGCTGCTGTTGGTCGAGAGTTGATCCAACAGAGCCGAGAGTTTTCCCTGGATCGCGATCACCTGCCTCGCCGTATCCAACTCGCCCGACAGCCGGAGATTCTCTTTCCGCAGCCGGGCCGCGTCCTTCTCCGACGTACTCGCCGGCGGCGCTCCCGCCGGCCGCGCCAACGCAGCCAGCACCCCCTTATCTCGCTGGTCACGCCACGAGCTGACTAAGGAGGTATACAGCTTTTCCCGGCGGAGCAGCGCGCCGCGGGCCTGCCGGTTCAGGCTGTCGTACTCGGTCAGAATGTCGCGTTTGTACTTGGCGGTATAGGTTCGCCTCCGAGCACGCTCGGGAACCTGGGGATCGGGAACATCTTCCATCTCTACAGCCTGCCCGGTCGAGCTACGTTCTGTCATTACTGCGTTCGTCAAGGGGAACTCCTTCCCCACCCTCTACGACACTATTCGGGACGATCCCGGTGCCTTATCCAAGGTTGACAGAGAGGGCTGTGGCGCTCGTGAAGTTCTTCGCAGTGTGGATGTGCTCGTACCGACTGAAAATAGGGCCAGCGCCACATGACGGTCTCGGGCCAGGCTGGAGCTGCCCGTCAGGGCAGCTCCAGCCGTGGCCTTCAGATTGCTGTCCCGCTGTCAGCGCGGTTTGCCCGGCGAGAAGGGCCTTGGTTTGCATGGTGTGTAGCTTCATCAGGTTGTGTCACGCGGCTATCAGGTCCCATTCGTGGGCGGCTTGTTCCAGCCCGCGCAGGAGGACGAATTTTCCTTGCCGGGCGTGGATTTGGCCGAACACGGGCTCCACGATCGCTTTGCGCCGCGCATAAACAGCGTGGCCCTTCTTCGTCTTCAGCTTCCGAGCCATGCGTTCGCGCAAGGTCGCATTGGCGGGGATCCGACCCCGGGGGACGTCCGGAACGCGTTCGCCGTGCTTCACCCGACCGGTCGCGATGAAGAACTCAGTCAGGCCGTCGCTGGCCGCATCGACGGTCGTGACGTAGTCCAAGTTCGCTGCTGAACAATACCCGGCATCCATCAGGACTTGCTGGGGGTGAACGTCGATCGTGGACTGCAGCAAAGTAAAAAACTTTAGCAACCGGAGTAGTTCTTGAGGGAGGCGAGCCACAGGTTGCCGAGTTACTTCATGCTCTCTGCAGCCTTAATCGCCGCCACCACACCTAGGCGCTGGGCAATCTCAACCCATGTTTTCAACAATGTCTCGTGTATACCCGCTGGGGGCCGATCCTGACCAGGTGCTCACTATCCAAGTGGTTCCGCGAAGGAAGAAACTCTCGCCAAAGTCGCCCAAGGAGCTGGTCCCCGAGGAGGAGTAGCGCGTTCCTCCACCAAATTCCTCGCGCTCATATCCGGGCTCTTCCAACCGGCCTCGGACAATGGCAGCTTCATCGGGAGTTAGATCGGAGATCCGTGTGCTGAGACCATAGTGAAGGCTGTCGGTGAACCAATTACAGGTCAGATCCTCGGAGTGCATACCCAAAATCTCACTAAGGGTTTCGTCCGAAAGCCCCATCGTGCCGACATCGTCGAGAGTGAGCCCATAAGGCGGTGTATTGAGCACAAACCCCGACTGCTTCATCCGATCGAGCATTCCGACGCTGTAAATGTTGGTGCAGGCATCACTCAGTGCCATGACAGCGGTAGCCACAACCTTCGCGGCTTTCGCATCCGCCCAGCTTCCGGGGAGCATGTCAGCCAATTCTTGCCGGTACTCGTTTGTACATGTCTGCAGCGGTGCGACGCCATTCTGAACTGCCGCGGCCCAACCGGTGTATTGCCAAAGTTCCTTGGAAGTGTTAGCAAACTGGTCCTGCAGTGCGATGTTGCGGTACAGCCGATCGGAATCACTTGCCGTGTCCGAGCAACTGGCAGACCATTCTCCGATGGCCGAGGCAGCGCCGCGCCCCGAGATGGACCAGACGAGCGGACCGACGAGAGAATTGGCGAACTGATCGGAGGCGTAGAACGCGAGGTCAGCTACTTTCAACGCTTTGAACGCCGACGACACGCCCCGAGCGGCACGGTTCAGCTGAATCGTGGCAGTGCTACTGAATCCGCCTTTCGCGATGAGCTGTCGAGACAGTGTCTCAAACCTCTGCCCGAATTCGCTGTCCGGACGGAGAATCTCGTCAGCGCAGCCTCCGATAGCGTCGACCGCACCACGAGTCCAATCTGCGACCGTGCCTGGACGTCCCAGCAGCTTGCTTCCTCCGCACTCGAAAAGCACCTGGATGACGGCGTCGAGAGCCGGGTTCTTGGTTCCCCCGATACTCATGGCGTCAGCACTCAGCGCGATGACATCGGTGAGGGCTGACTGCCAGCCGACATTTGCGGAGCCCACAATCACCGTGGACCCGTTGGCGGACGGGCGCCCGATGCCGATAGCCTGAGTTGAGAGGGGCGGAAGCACCATGGTGTCGCCGTCATCAAGGACGGTGTGCGCCGCGTTGTAGACCGTTGCCGTGATGTCGAACTTGTCGTCCCCGTTCCATCGCCATTTGAAATCATCAGCTACGTCGTTGAGCTGCAGTACCTGGGCGAAGGTTCTGTTATTGCCGATGCGGACGGTCACGATGTCGTCGCGGTCCGGATCAAAACATACGCGGATGGCAGCGTTCGGACTGCCTTCATCGGGGTCAACAGTGTTGTCGACCCAATTGGCCAGATCTGCCCCAGTGCACGTCGGTTCGTCGATTCGCTTGTCAGTCATCTCACCGATCTTCTGGGCCCAGATCTGTGTCCAGCTCACGGTCGAGAATTCCTGCACCTCCACCGTTGCAGTGTCGTCTTCGACGGTAATAACTTCGTTGCTCGTCACCCACATGCCCAGTTCCTCGTTCCACCGCACAAGGCTGAGACCCTGCTGGCTTTCCCGAAGCATGGAGACATCCCACTCGATCGTCACCGTCTTCGAGAGGTCCGCGGTGTGGTCCACGCGCACGGGGATCCCGAACATCTCTGTCGCGAACTCGGACTTCGCCTGCCCGATCTCCTCGCCGATGCTCACCTTGAGGTCTGACCCGTCGGTGGTTACGGCTTTAGGGACAGTGACGTGGACTCCACCCTGTTCGACGCTGCCGCCGTCAGATGTGACCGCGGTTGCGTTGGTCGTGAACTGCGGCGCCGGATCGGCTATCGAACTAATTGGCTTCGCCGTCTGGTCTACTGCTGTAACGACCGAACCCGGTGCGCAGCCACTCACCAGAAGAATAAATACCAAGGCTCCGCTGACAGTGCGGGCACGGGCGATCACAGAGCGCATTTCAGCCTCGCTTCGGGTCAGCGACCGAGCTGTCGCTTTGTCAACCTAGGGCACGGCGACCTAAAGCGGAAGGGAACGAAAAATGTCCACCGATATGAGTCAGATTTTAGCCGTACCTGAGATCGGCTGGACCCCGGCACACGAACAACTTGCTCAAGTTTGCTCACTCATTTAACCCATCCCTATTTATGACCGCATCTTCGGATACCGCGGTCAGGTGGCTCAGAGAGCTGGTCTTCATCGCGGCATCAAGCGTGGGGCTGACTGCGCTCGTGTCACCGATGGCCAGTCCGGGCAGCAGGTCACCCCCGTCGCCAGCGAGGCTCGTCGCGGCCGTAGCAAACTTGGCTCGCAGTTCGTTGGCCCACTGCAACCACCACGGGGGCGCCGCAACACCATGCGCCGTTTCGGTAGCGAATAACAGGGCGACCGCGGCATCACCGGGCTCAGTCATGCGCAGCGTGCCGCGCACTTGGAGGATTGACCCGATTTCTGGTTCGGTTCCGCCCCTGGCTGCTTCGCCGAACACCACGACCGGGCTCGACACGTGCGCGGTCGTGCCGCGGCTGTCGATCTGGGTCAGGGTGGCCTTGTACCGTACCCGTCCCGAGGTTCCGCTGCCGATGAAGGCTTTGGCCGCAACCGGAACCGACCAGATAGTGAGTGTCGCGGTGACCGGCGCGTGTGACCCGGCGGCGTCGCGCACCTCGGGCGGCAGCCGAACCGGCGCCCACGCGGCGACGGCGGTGGCTACGAGCGCCGCGCCGGCGCAGCAGAGCAGCACGCTGGCGCACGCTGTCTGCCAGCGCCTGGATCTCGGCGCTGTCGGCCACTCGATGCGCCGCGCCAGTCGGCTGATCATCAGTACGCCGATACAGCCACCGGCTACCAGCCACAGCGTCACAGCGACCGCGCCGGCCACGGTGGGCGCGCCGATCAGCAGGCCGGCGGTCAGCCACACGGCCAGTGCCGGCAACGCAAGCCGCAGATCGAGGCTCATACCGTGATGAAGTCTTTGAGCGCCTCGAAGGTTTTATCGCCGATGCCGGCGACGTCGCGCAGCCCGTCGATGCTCGTAAACCGGCCGTTCTTCGTGCGATAGTCCAGGATGCGCTGGGCCATGGTCGGGCCGATCCGAGGCAGGGAGTCCAGGTCGGCTACGGTGGCCGTATTGAGGTCGACCTTGGGCGCTTTCGCGTTAGCTCCCCCAGTGCCGCCGACCCCAGTGCCGCCGACCCCAGTGCCGCCGACCGCCGCGGGGAGGTCCGGAGGCACTTCGCCCTGCCGGGGTACATAGAACTGCTCGCCATCACTGAGGAGGCGCGCCAGATTCACGCCCGCAGGATCGGCCTCCGCCGTCAAACCACCGGCAGCAGCAATCGCGTCCATAACCCGATCGCCGTCAGATAGTTGAAACAGCCCGGGCCGTGCGATAGCTCCGAGAACGTGCACAAAGATGGTGACATCGGCGACGGCCGCAATCGCCTGGCCGGGCGCGGCGCCCGCACCCGCCCCTGCGTCGAACGGTTCTAATGTCGCGCTGCTGCCCGAGGCGATCGACGCTTCGGACCCGACCGTGCGCTGCCCGGCCTGCTGGCCGACGGCGGACACGATGACGGCGACAACGAGGGCGAGCAGCAGCAACACGACGGCCGCTCCGACGCCGACCCGCAGTCGGGGACGACCCCGAGAAGCCGGAGCAAGGCGGTCGAGATCGAGCGGGGAACGATCGGGCTGCATGCTCGCACGCTAGGCCGGGCACAGCATCCGCCAGCCGCACACTACCCTATCTGTGGATGCCTCCAGCAGGAGCAGTCCTGTGGAGAAGACCCCGGCCGATCGCGCGCGATCGACCGGGACTGCTCATTCGTGCAGCGCTACGGGCGTGTGACGAACGAGACGAGCTTGGGCACGCGCACGATCACCTTGATGATCTCGCGATCACCGATCGAACGGATGACCGCAGCAGCGTCCCGCGCCATTTTCTCGAGGTCTTCGCTGGAGATTTTCGGCGAAACTTCGAGCAGGGTACGCATCTTTCCGTCGACCTGCACGACCGCCGTCACGGACTCCTGCACGAGCAGGGTCTGCTCGGCCTTGCGCCATGGCACGAGAGCGATGCACGGCTCGTAGCCGAGGTGCTGCCACATGTCTTCAGCCGCGTAGGGGGCGAAGAGGTTCAGCGCCATGGCGGTGGCCTCGGCGGCTTCACGCACTGCGGCATCCCCTGAGCCGGCACCGGTGTCGATGACCTTGCGGGTGGCGTTGACGAGCTCCATCAAACGTGCCACGACGACATTGAACTTGAACGACTCCACCAGGCCGGGCGCATCCGCGAGGAAGCGGTGGGTGACGCGGCGCAGGGTGACGTCACCGGTCTTCCACTCCACGTCGGGCGCGCTGGTTACGTCGCGTGCGACGCGCCAGGCGCGGGCGAGAAACTTGGCCGAGCCGACCGGAGACACGTCAGCCCAGTCGATGTCGTCTTCGGGCGGGCCGGCGAAGGCCATTGTGAGGCGTACGGCATCGACACCGTGGCGTTCGACTTCCTCGGTGAAGTAGACGAGGTTGCCGCGGCTTTTGCTCATCTTGGCACCGTCGAGAATGACCATGCCCTGATTGAGCAGCGCGGTGAAGGGCTCGGTGAAGCTCACGTAGCCTTCGTCGAACAGGAACTTCGTGATGAAGCGCGCATAGAGCAGGTGCAGGATGGCGTGCTCGACACCGCCGACGTACTGGTCGACGGGTGCCCATTTCTCGGCCTCCTTCGGGTCGAAGGCTTTGGTGTCATCACTCGGGTTCAAAAACCGCAGAAAGTACCAGGAGCTGTCGACGAAGGTGTCCAGGGTGTCGGCGTCGCGTGTCGCCGGGGTGCCGTCGATCGGGTTCGGCACATTGACCCAGTCGGTCGCTCCGCCCAGGGGCGAAGTTCCCCTCGGCTTCAGATCGAGCCCCTCTGCCGGCGGCAGCAATACCGGCAGCTGATCTTCAGGCACCGGAATCTCGGCGCCGTCGGCGCCGTGGATGATGGGGATTGGAGCGCCCCAGTAACGCTGGCGTGAGACGAGCCAGTCGCGCAGGCGATAGTTCTTCGCGGAGCGGCCGAGCCCGTCGTTGGTCAGTTGCTCGATGATGCGCTTGATGGCGGTGATCTTGCTCAGGCCGTTGAGGGGGCCCGAATTGATCAGGCGGCCCTCGCCTGCCAGCGCGATGCCGGTGCTGAGCGGGTCGAGCTCTGGCAGCTCTTCGGTGCCGTCGAGCATGCCCTGGGTGATCACCGGGATCATGCCGGTGGCCGGAGAGTTGGTGTCGACGACGACCCGCACGGGTAGGTTGAAGGCGCGGGCGAAGTCGAGGTCGCGCTGGTCGTGGGCCGGCACGGCCATGATCGCGCCGGTGCCGTAGTCGGCGAGCACATAGTCGGCAGCCCAGACGGGCAGACGTTCGCCGTTGACAGGGTTGATCGCGTAGCGACCGAGGAACACGCCGGTTTTGGGACGATCGGTGGCCTGACGCTCGATCTCCGTGCTGCGCTGCACCTGTAGGAGGTATTCCTGGAACGCCTCCTGCACGTCAAGCGTGGCCTCGGCGACGAGTTCGGCGGCGAGGTCAGAATCTGGCGCCACGACCATGAAGGTGGCGCCGAAAAGCGTGTCGGGGCGGGTCGTGAACACGGTGACGCGCTCCGTGCGGCCCTCAATAGCGAAGTCGACATCCGCTCCGATGGAGCGTCCGATCCAGTTGCGCTGCATGTTGAGCACCTTGGCCGGCCAGGTGCCCTCGAGCTGGTTCAAATCATCCAGCAGGCGGTCGGCGTAGTCAGTGATCCTGAAGTACCACTGGGTGAGCTTCTTCTTCACGACGACGGCGCCGCTGCGGTCGCTCGTGCCGTCGGCCAGTACCTGTTCGTTGGCAAGCACGGTCTGGTCGATCGGGTCCCAGTTGACCCAGCTGTCCTTACGGTAGGCGAGCCCCTTCTTGTGCAGCTGCAGGAACAGCCACTGGGTCCACTTGTAATATTCGGGGTCGCTCGTGTGCAGTTCGCGGTCCCAGTCAAAGCTGGTCGCGTAGAGCTTCATGCTCTTCTTCTGCTGGGCGATGTTGTCGTAGGTCCAGCCGCGCGGGTCGATGCCGCGTTTGATGGCGGCGTTCTCGGCCGGCAGTCCGAAGGAGTCCCAGCCGATTGGGTGCAGCACGTTGAAACCCTGGTGGCGCCAGTAGCGGGCGACGACATCGCCGAGCGCATACACCTCGGCGTGACCCATGTGCAGGTCGCCTGAGGGGTAGGGGAACATATCGAGCACGTACTTGCGCGGGCGGGTATCGCCCTCGGCGCTCGTCTTGAACGGGTCGAGTTCCTCCCAGATGGGTTGCCACTTCGCCTGGATCGCCGCGAAGTCGTACACTTCTTCGTCGCTCTCGTCGCGCGCGTCAATGCGTACGCTGTCATGCTCGTGTGCCACGTGACTCTCATTCATTGCAGGGGTTGTACATGATCGATGCGGGAGCATTCGCTCGGGCGCACGCGCGATGAAGCGCACGTGTGCAGGGTCTAGATTACTAGGGCGCGGCGATGCCGAGGCTCGCCAGCAGTGCGGCCGCCTTGATCCGGGTCTCTTCGATCTCTTCGGCGGCGATCGAGAGGGCGGTGATTCCACCACCCGTTCCGATACTGGCTCCCTCGAAATCGAGCACGATGCTGCGGATGACGATGGCCAGGTCGGCCACGCCGCCGTGCCCGATATAGCCGAATGCCCCGGAATAGACACCCCGTGGCCCCCGCTCGAGCGCGTCGAGAATGGTCATCGCGCTCTGCTTCGGGGCACCCGTCATGGAACCGGCCGGAAAACACGACTCGATGGCGTCGACCACCGTAATACCCGGTGACAGAAGCGCCTCAATGGTGCTGACCAGCTGGTGCACGTGCGGGTAGCTCTCCACCGCCAGCAGGCTGGAGACTGCTACGGTGCCGAGCTCGGCGATTCGTCCGAGGTCGTTGCGCATGAGATCGACGATCATCAGGTTTTCGGCGCGTTCTTTGTCGCTGCGGGCAAGTTCCACTTTCAGCCGTTCATCTTCGGCCGCCTCGGTCGAGCGTGGCCGGGTGCCCTTGATCGGTTTGGTCCGGATGCGTCGATCCCGGCTCACGTGCAGAAACTGCTCTGGGCTCGCGCTCAGCAGCGCCACGTCACCAAAGCGCAGCAAACCGCCGTGGTGGCTGGGGCTGCCAGCTCGCAGCCGGCCGTAGGTTTCGACCGGGTGCCACTCGCCCGGCACCCGAATCTCATTGGTCAGGCACAGTTGGTACGCGTCGCCGTTGCCGATGAAAGCCAGGCAGGTCTCGATCAGGGCGTCATAGTCGGTGGGGCTGTGACGCCACTTTGGGGCAGCGGATGCCCGCGGCGAGGGAGCGCGGGTCGGCGCGGGTGTGACACGGTTCACCGTCTGGGTCGCCGGTAGCGCCGCGATGACCTGGTCGAACCAGTCGGCGACGGACGCTCCTGTCTCGCCGGCACTCGCTCGTGCCACGAGCGTCACCGTACGATCATCGTGGTCGAACCGGATCATGCGGTCTATTTCGAGCAGTGCGGCATCGGGGTACCGCGACTCGTGCGTGGGCGTCCCAACGGTGTTCGCGCCCAGTTCGTAGCCGAGCCAGCCGACCCAACCAAGCTCAAACCCATCCTGACGCGAGGCAGTGCCTGCAGGGGGGGTATCGCCGGTGAGGTCGCGACGCAGAAACTCGAAGACGGTCTCGTGTGTGCTCACCGGAGGCCGGGAATCCTGCGGATGAACGTATGTGCTGGTGACCGTTCCCTCTATCACCGAGGCCGTGACGAAACGGGACCGGGGCGACGCGGCCCCGAGGTAGCTGACGCCGGTGCGCGCGCCCGGTCCGGCATCGAGCCAGAAAGAATACCGGTCGGAGGCATAAAGCGCCGTAAAAACCGCGGCAGGGTCGAACCAACCGGCCAGGAGCTTGCTCTGCACGGTGCCGGTCACCACAACAGCCTAGCTTTTCGACGCGGTGTGGGCCGGGACGACCTTGTTGAATCGCGCGCGGCACGTAGGCTGGGCACAATGAATGACATCCTCACGTGGATTCTCGACACCGTCTCCGGCGTCGACCCGGTCATTCGAACGCTTCTGGCCGGTGTAGGCATGCTGTTGGAGACCTCGGTGCTGGTGGGGCTGGTCGCACCCGGCGACACTATTGTGATCGTTGCCAGCACTGCGGTAGCCAGCCCGGTGGAATTCGTCACCCTGGTTCTGGCCGTGATCGTGGGAGCCCTGGCCGGAGAGAGCATCGGTTTTGCCCTCGGGCACCACTTCGGCCCATTCATCAGGAGCAGCAGGCTGGGCCGGCGCATCGGCGAGCACAACTGGGCTCGCGCTGAGACCTACCTCGACCGGCGCGGAGGGTTGGCCGTTTTCATTTCCCGCTTTCTGCCGGTATTGCACTCGCTGATCCCGCTCACCGTAGGAATGAGCCGTATGCGGTACGGCACCTTCATGGCCTGGACCGTACCCGCCTGCATCATCTGGTCCCTCGCCTACGTGAGCGTCGGATCGGCTGCGGCGGACGGCTACCGCGAGCTGAGTGGGCGCCTGCACTTCGCCGGCTACCTCTTCGTCGGCGTGATCGCCCTGTTCACGCTCGCGGTCTTCCTCATCAAGAAGTGGCTGCACCGCCGCGAACTGCGCCACATGGACTGATTACGGTCTGCCCTCCGGCACGGGCCGGCAGCGTTACCCTCGCGGTCACGAGCTCGTCGGGCACCGGGGTATGCGAGATGAGCAGCACTGCGCGGTGCGCATCAGCCGCGGCCGTCAGGATGTCGCGCACGAGGGCATCCGCCCCCGCACTGTCGACATTGGCGGTGGGCTCGTCGACGATCAGCACCGGAAAATCGGCGAGCAGGGCCCGCGCCAGGGCGATGCGCTGCGCCTGACCGCCGGAGACCAGCGCACCGCGCTCGCCCACCCGGGCGTCAAGGCCGCCGCGTGCGCGGGACCACTCGGCTAGTCCGACGCGCGCCAGCACGGCCTCGAGCTCGGCATCGGTGGCGGTATCCCGGGCGAACAGCAAATTCTGGCGGATGCTGTCGTCAAATAACCACGGGCGCTGCTCGCACAGTCCGACCACGCGTCTCACCTCGGACTGGGCGAGCAGCCGCGCCTCAACCCCGTTCAATCGATACGAACCGGTGTAGTCGAGAAAGCGCACGAGGGTTTGGGCGAGGGTGGTCTTGCCGGCGCCGCTCGGCCCGGCCAGGTGCACGCGATCGCCCGGCGCCAACCGTAGGGTGATGCCGGCCACGCCGGGTTCGTGCTGCCCTGGCCAGCGCGCACCGAGGTCGGTCAGTTCCAGAACGACCGGGCCCCTGGCCCGATCGGGGGCAAAAAGCGTCAACGGGTCGACCACCTCGACGGGAATCTCCCCCGGTACCGCCGCCGGAACGATGTCAGCGACCCGGGTGGCACTCACCCGCACCTGCCGCCAGGCCGAGCCTGCGAGGGGAATCATGCCGAATACCTCGAACACGGCCATCGGTACAAGCACGGCCACGATGACGGTCGGGCCGAGCAGCACGGGGCTGAGCAGGCCACCACCGCTGTCGAGGGCGGGGACACCAAAGTAGAGCGCCCCGAGCGTTGCCGCACCGGCAAACAGCGCTACAACCGCCGACTGAACGCCGATCCCGACCGATCGGCGCAGGGTGGCCTGTCGGAGGCGCGCGTCGGTACGCTCAAGCTGTGCGAGGCGCGGGTTGAGAGCGTCGAAGGCGGTGAGGACGTCGAGGTTTTCGACGATCTCAAGCACCTCGTCGGCGAGGGCCCCGCGCAGGGGCGCGAGTTCACGATCGGCACGTGCGGAAAGTGTGCCGGAGAAGAGGGTTCCGAGTATTCCGGCCAGCAGCAGGCAGACCAGCAGCGTGAGTCCGGCAGCCGGAACGATCAGCCAGATACCGACCACACTGAGCAGGGCGGTTATTCCCGCCACCAGTAGCGGTTGCACGACCCGTAACGGCAGGTCCTGAAGATCGTCGACATCCCGCACGAGGCGGGTGAGCAGATCACCACGCCCGGAGCTGGCGAGCCCGGCCGGGGCGATGGGCACGATGCGTCGAAACATGCCGAGGCGCAGCTCGGCGAGCTGCCGGAAGGCGGCATCGTGGCTGGACACCCGTTCCAGATAGCGAAACACGGAGCGAAAAATGGCGAAGGTGCGAACCCCGACGACGGCCAAACCCAGAACCGCGAGGGACGGCATTTCGGCCGCGACGGTGATCAGCCAGGCCGAGCAGGCCAAAAGCGCCACCGCCATGACGGCGCTGCCGATGCCGGCCAGCAGACCGGGAACGAACCAGCGTGGGCGAGGCTGGGCGAGGCGCAACACGTCGCGGGTATGCGGGTGGAGCGTGGCCTCAGACATGAGTCAGCTCCTGCAGTTCGATCACGTTGTCGGCGGCGGCAGCAACAGCCGCGCGGTGGCTGACGACGATCACCACGCGCCCCTGATCGGCCAGGTGTCTGAGCCCGACGAGCAGACCGGCCTCGGCGTCGGAGTCGAGCGCCGAACTCGGTTCGTCCAGGATCAGCACGTGGCAATCGGTCGCGAGGGCCCGGTAGATGGCTCGCGCTGCGGCGACACGTTGGGCCTGACCGCCCGAGAGACCCTCACCGTTGACCCCGAGGACCGTAGCCGGTGACACCTCCGCGGCGCCGGCCCAGCATAGTGACTGCACGACCAGGCTCTGGTCGGGGCCGGTGGATTCAACGGATGCTGCGCCGAGCGCCACATTGTCGGCCACTGTCCCACGGAACAGGCCCGGGCGTTGGCCGGCCCAGGCCAGCCAGCCGCGCGTCGAGCCGGCCGAAACTGTCACACCATCGAGGGTGAGGTTACCGGTAAAAGGGACAAAACCGAGCAGGGCTGCGACGAGGGTCGACTTGCCGACTCCGCTCACTCCGCGCAGCACGCTGAGTTGTCCGGGGGCAAATTCCGCGTGCAGGTGGTCGATCACGAGGGTGTCGCCACGCCGAACGGAGACTCCGTTGAGCACCAGGGTGCCCGAACCGAGTTGCACCGTGTGGGCGACGGCATCCGCTTGCGAGATTTCCGGCGTCGTCTCGTCGTCGAGAATGGCGAACAATTCTTCGGCGGCGGCGAGCCCGTCGGATGCGGCATGGAATTGCGCTCCGACCTGGCGCACCGGCAGAAAAACCTCTGGGGCGAGCAGCAGAACGAACAGGCCGACGCCGAGCAGCAGGGCACCGTCGATGAGCCGTAGGCCGATCGACACGGCGATGATCGCGACTGAGAGGCTAGCGGCGAGTTCGAGTACGAAACCGCTGAGGAACGAGACGCGCAGCACCTTCATGGTGCGGGTGCGGTATTCCTCGGTGATCGACCTGATTCGATCGAACTGGCGTCGTTCGCGGCCGTAAATCTTCAGGGTTCCCAGGCCCCCGACCACGTCGAGAAACCCGGTCGACAACCGCTGCAGGGCCTGCCACTGCTCCTGCTGCACCGACTGGGTGACCCGGCCGATGAGAATCATGAAAATAGGAATCAGCGGAATCACGACAATGACGATGAGCCCGCTGATGAGGTCTTGCGAGAGGATGACAATGATCAGGATGGGGGTGGCGATCATGGTGAGCAACAATTGGGGCAGGTACCGGGCGAAATAGTTGTCGAGCGCGTCCAGTCCGGTCGTCACGACCGTCGAGAGTCGTGCGCTCTGCCGGGATGCGACCCAGTCGGGGCCGCGCTCGGCGAGCTGGGCAATGACTTTGGCGCGCAGCTGGCTCTTGACCATAGCGGCGCCACGGTTGGCCGCAACTTCGAGCAGCCAGATGAGCGCCGAGCGCAGCACGACGACTCCGGCGAGGGCGGCGAGGGTCGGCGCGATAGTACGAAGGGGCTCCCCCGCGACGGTGAACGTGATCGCTCGGGTCAGCAGCCACGCGAACGCGATGACGACGAGCGTTTGCGCCAGGCCCAGCAGCGCGCCGACCAGAAGAAACCGACGCGCGGCGTGGGCGTAGCGAAGAAGACGAGGATCCAGGGGACGCACTGTTTTAGTGTACGGCGAGGTCGATGTGCGCCCGGCCGATGCGCTTACGGAACACCCAGTAGGTCCAGCCCTGATAGAGCAGAATGACGGGCATACCAATCAGGGCGGTCCAGCTGATCACACCGAGCGTGTACGTCGACGAGGAGGCGTTTGCGATCGTCAGGCTATTGGCCGGGTTGTTGCTGGCCGGCATGACCTCGGGAAACAACGACGAGAACAGGGTCAGCACGAGAAGACCGATCGTGCCGGCCATCAGGGCGAACGCGAGCCGTTCGGCGCCGCGCAGGTTGGCCAGGAACGATGCGATCAGCAGGGCAGCGGCCGGGGCGGCCAGCAGAGCGGATGCCACGGTGCCGTAGGCGAGCGTCGTCCAGGCTAGGAAAGTGGCCGCGGCGAGGATCGTCACGATTCCAGCTTTCGTCGCCAGCTTGCGGGCCCGCAGTCGAATGTCTCCCTCGGTTTTGAGCGACACGAACACCACCCCGTGCACGAAGAACAAGAGCAGCGTCGTGATGCCGCCGAGCAGGGCATATGGGTTGAGCAGGTCGAAGAGGGTACCGATGTAGTCGTGGTTGGCATTGAGCTTCACGCCGCGCACGATGTTGGCAAACGCCACACCCCAGAGAAACGCCGGAACGGCCGAACCGACGATGATCAGGCCGTCGAACCATTTCTTCCACGATGATTCCGGGCGCTGGTGCCGATATTCGAATGACACACCACGCAGGATCAGGGCCACCAGAATGAGCAGCAGGGGCAGGTAGAAGCCGCTGAACATTGTTGCGTACCACTCCGGGAACGCCGCGAAGAGCGACGCCCCGGCCACAATGACCCAGGTTTCGTTGAGGTCCCAGACTGGACCGATGGTGTTGATGAGAACGCGGCGATCGGTGTCGTCTTTACCGAGAAAGGGCAGGGACATACCGACCCCGAAGTCAAAGCCATCGAGTACGAAGTACCCGATGAACATGAAAGCGATGATCCAAAACCAAAGAATTGTAAGATCCATTGTGTATTTTCCGTAACCCCGTTCTAGTAGACCGTGACAGCGTGCTGGTGCGCGCCGGATTCGGCGTCTTGAACCGGCGCATCGTCCGGGCCCTTCTGGACGGCCTTCAGGATGAGCTTGAACTCGACCACGGCGAGGATTCCGTAGAGCAGGGTGAAGATGATCAACGAGATCAAAATCTCCACACCGGTCACGCCGGGCGAGATACCGTCCGCGGTGCGCATGAGTCCGAACACGAGCCAGGGCTGACGACCCATCTCCGTGAAGACCCAACCGACGCTCATCGCCAGCAGCGACATTGGAAAGCTCAAGATAGCGACCTTCCACACCCAGGTGCGCTTCGGGCTGCGCCCCCCACGGGTCAGCCACAGGCCGACGACGGCGACGAGCATGTGCGCCAGGCCGAGTCCGATCATCCAGCGGAATGCCCAATAAGTGATCCAGATCATCGGGGTGTAGTCGCCAGGACCGTAGAGGGTGACGTACTGGGCCTGCAAGTTGTTGATGCCCTCGACTGTGCCGTCAAAAGTATGCGTCGACAGGAAGGAGAGCAGGTACGGAATACGCACGGAGAAGAGCTCTTGTACGCCGTCCGGAGTGCCCAGCGTGAACACTGAGAAGCTTGCGTTGGCACCGGTCGCGGTGTGATAAAGTGCCTCGGCCGCCGCCATCTTCATCGGCTGGGCCTCGACCATGGCCAGACCGAGCTGGTCACCGGCGAGCGTGGTGAGCACTCCGGCGATGACCATCATCCAGAGACCGAACTTGAGTGCTGGACGCATCGTGTCGAGGTGCTGGTTGCGATAGAGGTGCCAGGCGGCTACCGAGATGATGAGTCCGGCAGACACCATGAAGCAGGCGAAAATCGTGTGCGGGAACGCGGCGATGGCAATGGGGTTCGTGAGCAGTTCCCAGATGCTCGTGAGTTCGGCGCGCCCCTTCTCCTCGTTGATCGTGTACGCGATCGGGTTTTGCATGAACGCGTTCGCGGCAAGAATGAAATAGGCCGAGGCGATCGAGCCGACCACGGTCATCCAGATCGTGCCCAGGTGAATCTTTTTGGGCAGTTTGTCCCAGCCGAAGATCCACAATCCGATGAACGTCGCCTCGAGAAAGAACGCGACGATGCCCTCGAAGGCGAGCGGAGCACCGAAGACGTCACCGACGAAACGCGAGTAGTCCGACCAGTTCATACCGAACTGGAATTCCTGAACGATTCCGGTCACCACGCCCATGGCGACGTTGATCAGAAAGATCTTGCCGAAGAAGTGCGTGAGCTGCAGGTACTTAGCTTTATCCGTGCGCACCCACGCGGACTGGAAGATCGCGACCGTGAGCGCCATACCGATCGTGAGTGGTACGAAAATGAAGTGATACATGGTCGTGAGACCGAACTGCCACCGTGAGAGGAGTAAAGGGTCCAACCACTCGTTCATATGCCCTCCAGCATTATTGTTACCCGCGCACTTTTCTACGCTGTGTAGAAGATTACCCTTCTACGCTGTGTAGAAACCTGAGTACGACAGTGATTTTCTACGACACGTAGAAATTACAGTTCGACAGCGTAAGATGCCATGTATGGCAAATTTGGGCGTGCTTGAGCGGCTTCTGATGGATGTCCTGTGGGACTCCCCCACACCGTTGACCGCCAACGATCTCAAGGACTCTTTGATGAGCCCGGGTCTTGCGACCGGGCCCACGAAGCCACTGGCGACCACAACCGTTCTGACGGTGTTGTCTCGACTTGAGACAAAGGGGTTCGTCACCCGCGACCGCAGCGTGCGCCCACACGCTTACACCGCTGTTATGACCCGTGCGACCCACACGGCCGGGCTCATGCATGAGGTGCTCGGGCAGGTGCCTGACCGCCAAGCGGCCCTCGTGCGGTTCATTGGAGGCGTCACCCCTCAGGAGGCAGACACACTGCGCCAGCTCCTCGGCGTTGCGACGACCGACAACGTCTAACTCCGCCAGACCTTAACTGCGATACCCGTGATCATTAGCGCCGCCCTGCTTGGCGTCATTGCCGTGACTCTCGCTTGGCCTTTTCCGTTGGTGCTGGCCCGCTCGGATTGGCCCGCGCGCTCCCCGGGCGTCGCCCTCGTGCTCTGGCAGGCCATCGCCCTGTCCGGTGGCATGTCGATGATCGGCTCACTGCTGCTCTACGGTCTTGTTCCGTTCGGTAACGCTCTGCCACAGAGCGTCATCGCCCTCGGCTACAGCCTACGGTCCGGCACTCTTCCGGCCGATACGCGTTTCACCCACGTGCTCGCGCTCGGGGCAGCTATTTTGCTCAGCACTCACCTGCTGTTGAATCTGTTCGCCACGTTCGTGCGCGCCGAGCGACAGCGACGCCGCCACTACACTCTCATCGCTCTGCTCAGCGATCCTCTGAACGGCCAACCGGGAATGCGCGTCATCGACCATCCTGCCCCGGTCGCCTATTGCCTTCCCGGTGCTGGTCATTCCGCGACGGTGCTATCTAAAGGATTGCTCCGCTTGCTCGACGCCGACCAGGTGCGTGCGGTGATCGCCCACGAACGAGCCCATCTGGTTCAGCAGCATCACCTGGTGTTACTGGCCTTCAAGAGTTGGCACAGCGCCCTACCCTGGTTTCCCATCGCCAATCGCGCCGAAAATGCCGTGGCGCTCTTGGTTGAAATGATCGCGGACGATCGCGCACGCCGCGACGTGGACGACCGAACACTTGCTACCGCTATCGCGCTCGTGGGGCTGGGGCAACAACCGGAGGTCCTCGCCACGACGTCGGATGGCGAGTCGGACGAGCCGTGGATCTCGTCGCCGGAGCGCGCGCTCGTCGCTCCGCGGGTGTACCGGCTCATAAACCAGGCTCTTCCCCTGTCCCGCCTCGCCACCATGGCCGTCTTCGTGACCGCGATCGCGCTCGCCCTCGCTCCAGCCATCGTGCTGTTGCGGGCATAGACGCACAAAACCCTCACACCGCCCAAGACGGGGTCGTTGTGAGGGTTTTGGGGGAAACGATACTGCTAGAAGAGGTTTGCTTTTTCGAGCCAGGCCGCCGCGATGGCCTCAGCGGACTTCTGGTCATTGACGCTCTCGGAGTTGAGGCTCACCAGGTCCTCAGTGCTGAGGGCAGCACTGATCTTGTTCAGTACCGACGCGGCCTTGTCGGTGACCTTTTCGGAAACCAAAGGCACGACGTTGTCCGCGAAGAAGAGATTATCTGGGTCGCTCAGCGCCACGAGCTTGTCTGACTTGATGTTGGGGCTTGCCGTATAAATGTTGGTCAACTGAATAGCGTTGTCAACAAGAGCCTTAACGGTCAGCGGGCCACCACCATCCTCAATCGGGGTGAAACCGGCGGTTTCGATGCCGTACTTCGCCTTGAGGGCGGCCGGCCCATACGGACGTGTCTCCAGCACAGAGGTGCCACCAACCATGAGCGGTTCGGTGACATTCTTCAGTGACGCAATGTCCGTTAGGTTGTATTTATCCGCGAAGGCTTGGGTTACGGTCCAGGAATTCTGGTCTGAAGCCGCCGCTTTGTCCAGCACGCGCAGGGTGGAGGGAAGCGCCGCTTGGAGCTCGGTGTAGATCGCGTCGCTCGTGCCACCGACAGCGTTCGGTTCGAGTGCCTGCAGCAGGCTACCGGTGTATTCGGGGAACACATCGACGCCGCCTGCTTCCAGCTCGGGTAGGTACACCTCACGCTGGCCTATCCGGAACGTGCGGTCGACGGTGAAACCGTTGGCCTCTAATGCCTGCGAGTAGATCTCGGCGATGATCTCGTTGGAGTAGTAGTCCTGGGAACCCACAACGAGCGTGTCGGCAGCGCTTGTGGCACCACTTCCACTGCCCAAGGGATCACCGGACGCGCACCCTGCGAGGGCTACTGCGGCCCCAACCGCGACCACACTGATGAGCGCGAGTCGGCCTTTTTTTGCTGTGAACATGCGTTTTCCTTTCATGATGGCGAATTCCATCACCGGGCCAGCTTGGTGAAACCGGCCCAGATGTCTGTGGGGCGTCCGGCCGCAACTCCGCGGGGAACAACCAATTTCTGAAGCACCGTAAAGATGCCCTCAAGCAGCAGCGCGAGCAGAATAACGAGAATGGACCCGCCCAGCATCTGCGCATAATCGAGATTTTTCAACCCCGTGAACAGGAAGCGACCCAGTCCGATGTCGGCCACGTAGGCAGCGAGTGTGGCGGTGGCCACGATTTGCAGCGTGGCCGAGCGCAACCCACCCATCAAGAGGGGAAGGCTGAGCGGAAGCTCCACTTTGCGCACAATCTGCCCCGCCGACATCCCCACGGCTCTGGCGGCATCGATGGTCGCTCGATCAATCGCTTCGAAGCCGGTGTATGCGCCCGCGAGAATGGGTGGGATCGCGAGCACCGTGAGGGCCGCGTAGGGTGCGGTCAGACCGATTCCCACCGACAGAGCGACAAGCGTGAGCAACCCCAGGGTCGGAATGGAACGGAAAGCGCCTGCGGTTCCGACGGCCAAGCCACGCCCGCGTCCGGTGTGTCCAATGAAGAAGCCCAGGGGTATGGCGATGACGGACGCAAAGACAAGTGTGAGCAAAGTAAAGCCCAGGTGTTCCAATACCCGGCTGCCAATGGCATTCGATCCCACATAGTTGGTCGGATCAAACAGCCACGCGACTGCATCTGCAAAGAAGTTCATGCCACCGCCTCCTTGTCAGAGCGCATCGGCGCGCGCGCCGCCGTCGATGGCGCAGATCTCGTCCACGGCATGAGAAGGCGACCGAGAAGAACAAGAGCCCCATCCAGTGCCAGGGCGAGTCCGACCGTGGCGATAATCCCGGCAATAATTTCCGCCTGGATGCCGCGCTGAAAACCGTCGGTGAACAGACTGCCCAGGCTCTGGGCACCAATGACAGCGCCCACCGTGGCGAGACTGACCGTGCTCACTGCGACGACCCGCAACCCGGCCAGCAGGACCGGCCCCGCGAGTGGAAACTCCACCCGCCAGAATTGGGTCCACTCGGAGAAGCCCACCGCCATCGCGAACTGTCGAACGTTCCGGTCGACGGAGGCGAGACCATCGGCCACCACTCGCACCATGAGCGCCACACCGTAGAGCGTCAGGGCGATGATGAGATTGAGCGGCGAACGAACGGTCGTTCCCACGATGAAAGGAAGCACAATGAAGAGTGGGAGCGAGGGTACGGCGTACAGCAGGCCTACGCCCGAGAGAATGATGCCGCGGCCAACGCGGAAGCGGTATGCCAGCCAACCGAGGGGAACAGCTAGGAGAAAACTGAGGATGATGGGCGGAACGCTCAGCACGACGTGATCGAGAGTGCGATCCCAAATGATGTCCAGGTTTGACCATATCCAGGTCACCGGGGATCCCCACCCTGCGCCGGGGCACCCGATCCCGCGAACGGACCGGCCTTTACTTCGGGGGCGGCCTTTTCTTCGGTCGCGGTCTTTGCTCCAGCGGCGGCACTCGGGGACGTTCCACCCGCAAGTACGCCGGCGAGCCGTCCATCGGCGTCGACAAGCACGTCGCCGTCCGAGTGGGACTCGAGGTGCAGCACGCGTTTGCCGCGGTCTGCTCCGACAAAGGCTGCCACAAAATCGTCTGCCGGATTGGCCAGGATCTCCGCCGGGGACCCCACCTGGGCGATCAGCCCGCCGGTGCGCAGAATGACCACTTGATCGCCGAGCAGGAAGGCCTCATCGATGTCGTGAGTGACAAAGACTACGGTCTTGCCCAGTTCTCGTTGCAAACGAAGCAGCTCCTGCTGCAGTTCGGCGCGCACGATAGGGTCTACCGCGCCGAACGGCTCGTCCATGAGCAGAATATTGGGATTGACGGCGAGCCCACGTGCCACACCGACGCGCTGCTGCTGGCCGCCGGAGAGCTGGCTGGGATACCGGTTGGCAAGCGAACGGTCAAGTCCCACCGTGTCGAGTAATTGGAGCGCCTCTTCGCGGGCCTTCTTCTTCGGTGTCCCCTGCAGCATTGGCACGGTGGCTACGTTATCGATGACCCTGCGGTGCGGAAGGAGACCGGAGTTCTGCATGACGTAACCGATGCCGCGCCGCAGCTTGACCGGCGCGAGGGTACCGATATCGGCTCCGTCAATGTCGATGGAGCCGCTGGTCGGATCGACCATCCGGTTGATCATACGCAGCAGTGTGGTTTTCCCCGACCCCGACGTCCCGACGAACACGGTGGTCTTGCGGGAAGGCAGCACGAGGCTGAAATCTTCAACGGCGAGCGTGCCGTCAGGGAACCGTTTGGTCACCGAGTGGAATTCAATCATCCTGACGGCTCGCTCCTCGCATCTTCTGGGCCAACACAAACCAGATGCTAACCCAATCACTATTTAGAGCGACAGGCAAAACCCATCGCTAACAAAGTTTTATCCCTGAGCGAACAGGTGCGACTTTCGGGCGCAAAAAAGCCGGGCCCAGTGGGGCCCGGCTGTCGGCGGGTACTACGACAAAGTGGCGAGAAGATCCAGCGCCTGCGGGCTGTAGAAGCGGTCGAGGTAGTCGCGCATTACCAGGCGGCACTCGGTGATAAAGCGCTCGTCACCGAGCGGATTGCTATAGAAAGCGCGGGCGAGCAGCGCGTCGGCCATCTCCACGGCAACTCCGAGTCGAAAGATCAAATCGTCGCCGCTGGGCAGATCGAACTCGTTCACGAGAACGTCGGCGAGGCGGCGGGCGAAGAAGTCGGCGTCCGCAACGGCGTCGGCGCCCGGAGCGCCGTCACGGTCGTCGAAGTTCACAATACGAAAGCCCGCCTCCGTACGGTACAGGCCGACAAAGGCGGTGACGACGCAGTCGACGGCGTCCCACCAGGAGGTGAGGGTGGTGGCGCCGAGTTCGTCGACGACACGCTGCCGAAAGCGCGCTACGGCACGCTCATGCAGGGCGTGCAAAACAGCGACCCTGTCGGGGTAGTAGCGGTAAACGGTGCCGATGGAGGCACCGGCGCGTTCGGCGACCATGGCGGTCGTGATGCGGTCGAAACCGACCTCGTCCACAACGGCGGCGGCTGCATCGAGCAAACCGGACAGACGTGCAGCACTGCGCTGCTGAATCGGCTCGGTGCGCACCTGCTGTAGTGCTGCACCGGTCCCTTCACCTAATAGGCCACCAAGCGACATTTATCCCCCTTGAAGATAAGTCACCATACTACGGGGTAAAACCCTTTTTCCACAGGCCTGATCGGGGATGCACAGCAAACATGGCAGAATGAATGCGTGCCAGAGTTTCCAGACGCCACTCCGCGTGCGCCGAGTCCCGAGCGAATCATGCACCGTGCGGCCCGCATCGAAGACTGGCTCCACGAACATCGCGAGCATTCCGCCCGCCGCCGCGGCTACCAGCCCACCGTCATCCCGTATACCGGTTACGGCTCGACCGCCTGGGTACGCATCCTGTGCCGCGTGCTCCTGGCCAAGCCGGAAAAGCCCACGAAACGTCAAAGACGCCCCCGAGCGGATGGCCGTGACGCCGGCATTCGAGGCTGGCGGAGCTTCACGAGTGTGCCCGTCAACGATGTCACCGTCACGATTGAGATCGACGGGCGGACGCACCTAGTTCAGGCGGATCGCGGCGGGGTTGTCGATACCGTAGTTCCGGTATCACTGCCCGCCGGCTGGCACGTTGCCCGGCTGCACACCGAGTCCTCGAACGTGGTGGAAGCCCCGATCTTCATCGTGGCACCCACGGTCGGCTGCGGCATCGTCTCCGACGTCGACGACACCGTGATGGTCACCACCCTCCCCCGCCCCCTGCTGGCCGCTTGGAACACGTTTGTGCTCGACGAGCACGCCCGGGTGCCGACCCCTGGCATGGCCGTGTTCCTGGAGCGTCTGGCGTCGTTCACCCCCGGCTCCCCGGTCATCTACCTCTCGACCGGCGCCTGGAATGTGGCCCCCACCCTGTCACGTTTTCTCTCCCGTAACCTGTATCCCGCCGGGGCGCTCTTGTTGACCGACTGGGGACCAACGCACGACCGCTGGTTCCGCAGTGGCAGCGCCCACAAACGCGACAACCTCCGCCGACTCGCCGAGCAGTTTCCGCAGATGCGCTGGATTTTGATCGGCGACGACGGTCAGCACGACGAAGCCATCTACAGCGATTTTCAACGCGACTATCCGGGCAGCGTAGCGGCCGTGGCCATTCGTCAGCTCTCCCCGAGCGAAGCGGTTCTCGCCGGCGGTCGCTCGCGTGACGCCGTGCTCATCGAGGGCGGCCCTGAGGCGCCCTGGGTCTACGGCCCGGACGGCTCCAGCCTCGCCAATCAGCTCGCCGAACACGGGCTGCTCTAGCCACGCTCACGATCTTCGACCGTACTGTGCGTCAGCGCGTCAGTATGCGGCGCTCTACCCCATGCTCATACGACGCAGTACCAGGTTCTCGACGACCTGGGCCAGGCCGTAGAGAACGAGGGACACAATGGTGATCACCACGACCGACGCCCATACCTCGGAGTTCTGCACCTTGGCAACGGCGGCGACAATCGAATTGCCCAGTCCCTGACCGGTCGTGAGCCATTCGGCCAGCAGCGCGCCGGTGATCGCCCCGGGCACCGAGATCTTCACCGCGGCGAAGAAGGACGGCAGCGAACTCGGCAGTGCCACCTTGCGCAGGGTCGTGAAGGCGCTGCCGCCGTACACGGTGATGACATCGCTGATCTGCGGCGAGGTGGAACGCAGGCCGAACGCAATGTTCACCAGCGCCGGAAACAGCACGACGATGGCCCCCATCACCACGGCGGTCGTGAGGCCGCGCCCGGTGATGAGGCTGATGATCGGCACGAGCGCCACGAGGGGCACCGACCGGAGCAGCAGGGCAATGGGCATGAGGGCATGCTCGATCCCCCGCGACAGCGTGAAGAGCACTGCAAGGAGCAGTGCGCAGGTGAGCCCGGCTACGAACCCGAGAAAGGCGTCACCGAGGGTCACCATGAGGTTGCCGAGGACGAGGGCTCGATTATCGGCGGCATCCGGTACGGTCACGAGCCAGGTCCAGACGTCGAGGGGCCCCTTGGCCAAAAACGGCGAAATGTCCAGCACCAGGAGCAGTCCCTGCCAGGCGATCAGAACCAGCACCAGGGTGATGAGCCCGGTGAGCAGACCGCGCGCCACGGTTGACAGTGCTATCCGTGCAAAGCTCATCGGCTACTCCGTCCGTTCGTCCACGGCGTTGCTAAACGTAGGATGACGGCGAAGATCGCGTAGCCGAGCCCCGCGGCGACCCCGGCGACGAGCGCGAGGCTCCAGACCCGGTCGACGTTGGCCGTTGAACCGGCCACGAGCATGGCGATGCCCAGCCCCCGACTGACCCCGCCAAGATATTCCCCCAGGATGGCCCCAATGAAGGCGGCCGGTGCTGCGACCTGCAGCGCGGTCAGCACACTGGGCAGTCCGGCGATCAGGCGCACCTTACGCAGCTGGGTGAACTTGCTGCCGCCATAGACGGTGATGAGGTCGAGGCTGGCGGCATCCGCTGCCTTGAGGCCGACGAGCGACCCGATGACCGTGGTGAAGAACACCGACATGGCAGCGAGAAACACTGCCGTTCCTGCCGGGTCGCCCGCGCTCGGCGCCCCGATCACGATGTACGCGATCGGGCCGATGGCTACGATCGGTATGCAATAGGTGATCACGGCGACCTGCATCGCGATCTTCTCGATGCGCGGCAGCAGGAGCACAAGCGCCGCGAGGGCCAGTGCCAGCCCAGTGCCCCAGGCGAAGCCGATGAGCGCTTCGAGAACGGTGACGCTGACGTGGGGCAGGTAGAAAGCCGGCCCGTCGCTAATGAGCTGCACGAACACATCGAGCGGGGTGGGTACTGCGCCGCCGGGCATCGACCCGACCTCGGCGAAGACGGTGACGGCTCCGATCCACCACAGGCCAATGACGAGCGCGGCTCCGATCAGGCCGGTCGCCCAGGCGGGCAGGGCGCGCAGCGAACTGCGGATCACCGGTCGTCGCCCGCCACGACCGCATCGCCAAACAGCAGGTCGGAGGCGCGGTCGTGTAGGGCGTGGAACTCGGGCGTACGCATCATCTCAGGCAGCCGAGGCCTGGGGAGGTCGACGTCGATGATTTCTTTGATCCGGCCGGGCCGGGCGCTCATGACCGCGACGTGGTCGGAGAGGAAGATGGCTTCCGCGATGCCGTGGGTGACCATGAGCGTCGTGGCTGGCTTCTGTGTCCAGATGCGCAGCAGCTCCAGGTTGAGCCGCTGCCTGGTCATGTCGTCGAGGGCCCCGAAGGGTTCGTCGAGCAGCAGCACCGAGGGCTTGAGCACGAGCGAGCGTGCGATCGACACGCGCTGCTTCATGCCGCCGGAGAGCTGCGCCGGCTTCGCTTTCTCGAAGCCCTGCAGGCCGACGAGGGCGATCAGTTCGTCGATGTAGGCGTCGTCGACGGGGAGACGAGCGACCTCGAACGGCAGGCGAATGTTGGAGCGCACGCTGCGCCAGGGCAGCAGGGCCGAATCCTGGAAGGCAATGCCGAGCTGGTGCCCCTGCCGGAGTTGTTGTGGGCTCTTGCCGTCGACCCGGGTGGTGCCGCTCGTGGGCTGTTCCAGTCCGGCCAGAATGCGCAGGATGGTTGATTTTCCACATCCGGACGGTCCGAGCAGCGAGAGAAAGCTGCCCTTGTCGGTGTGCAGGTTGGCGTCATCCAGGGCGACGACGTCGGTGCGCCCGACAGTGAAGACCTTGTGCAGCTCGGAGATGTGCAGGCCGGTGCCCGCAGCCTCGCTACCGGCAGTCGTGTTCGTGACCGAGTTACGAACTCCGGCATCAGTACTACTCACGTGATTCGCTCCTTGGCGATGGCAAAGCGGGGTGATTCCTCGGGTCGGGTTTTTAGTTTACGTTTTGCATGGGCATCCACCGTGTCGTTCCGACGGATGCCCATTGCTCCCCCGCTGCTATTTGCTGTAAGCCACCAGGTCGGGGTTCTCGGCGTAGACCTCGTCGAGCAGGGTCAGATCGAACAACTGGCTGGCCGTGATCGTCAGGCCGGTAGCCGCGAGGGTGTCGATGCTCTGCTGCTGCAACTGGTCGCTGATCGTGAACAGGCCGTTGGCGAGGGTGTCGGCGCTCACCACGAGCTCAACGGACTGAATCTCGGCCTGCCGGGTCTCCTTCTCGATCGTGAGGTCGAAGGTCGGCCCGTAGGTCTCGAGGGTGAGCTGTGCGGCGGCCTCCGGGTCGTTGATCGCGTCGGTCCAGCCACGAATCTCGGCTACGAGCAGGGCCTTGAGCTTTTCCCGGTCGTTCTTGATCGCGTCGTCGGTGACCGTGAGCGTCTCCGCCACGAAGGGAAGGCCGAAGTCGGCCAACGGCAGGTTCACCGGGTCGAGTCCGAGCAGTTCGGCGTCGATGGATTCGTTGGTGAGGTAGGAGAACCAGCCGTCTACCTCGCCGTTGAACAGCGGGGTCGGGTCGTACTGCACGGGGAGGGTGGTCAACGAGTTCTCGTCGATGTCGTTGATTTCGAGGAAGGCTTCCCAGAGGCTCAGGTTGCTGGCCTGAACGCCGATGGTCTTGCCGGTCAAATCGGCGAGGCTTGCGATGTTGCCCTTATCGGCCAGGGAAAGAATAGTGAAGGGGTTCTTCTGGTAGGTGGCGCCAATGATCTTCAGCGGCGCACCCTCATTGGCGATGATGGTGCCGGTCGAGATCGCGTTGCCGATGCCCATGTCGACGTTGCCCGAGATGACGGCTGCTTCGATCGAAGCCGGCCCCTCGATCAAGTCGACAGAGTCGAAGCCCGCTGCGCTGAAGTATCCGTTCGCGTCGGCGAGGTACTCCCCCATGAATTCGGCGTTTTTGATCCAGCTGAACTGAATGCTCGCGTCCCCGAACGATGCCGCCGCGCCGTCCGCCCCGGCCACTTCTTCATCGCTGCCCGCGCACGCGGCCAGGGAGAACGCCAGGACGGCGGCGACCGCGACGCCGCGTACCACCCGGGTTGCCGATCGATGATTGAACGAGCCTCTGGACGGTGTCATTGCGGGTTTCCTTTCAAGGAAGCAAGGGCGCTGTGGAGATACAGCTGCTGTGGTTTTGGAGAGGCTTGTTTTCGGGCGCTGTCGAGCCACGAAAATGCCCCGGAAGGGGCAGTGTAAGCGTGTCATGTAACGATCCCAGTTCGACTATGTTTCAAACAGATGTCGACAAAGGAAGGATATCCTCCGCTAGACCGGCTCGATGCCCGGGCGGCCGGATCCCTAGGGTTACAAAGCGGCAGGCGCCAGGATGCGGTCGAGTCCGCGGTTGATCTGGCGGGCCCAGAGGGGACCGCGGTAGAGGAACGCCGTATAGCCCTGCACGAGGGTCGCGCCGGCGGCGAGGCGTTCCGCCACCTGAGCGGCCGTGTCCACCCCGCCGACTGAGATGACGCAGAACCCGGGCGGCACGACGGCACGAATCTGCCGCAGGATGGCGAGCGACCGGGCGTGCAGCGGGGCGCCGGACAGGCCGCCGGCTCCGGCGGCGGCGATGGTGGCGGCATCCGTTCGCAAGCCCGTGCGGGAGATCGTGGTATTCGTGGCGATGATGCCGTCGAGGCCGAGTTCGACGGTGAGGGCAGCGATGCGCGCGACCTCGGCGTCCGACAGGTCGGGTGCGATCTTGACGAGCAACGGGGTGACGCCGGCGGCCCTCTTGACCGCGGTCAGCAGCGGGGTGAGCTGGTCCAATTCCTGCAGTCCGCGCAGGCCCGGGGTGTTGGGTGAACTCACGTTGACCACGAGGTAGTCGGCGAGGGCAGCGAGGGTGTGGGCGCTCTGGAGGTAATCAGCCGTGGCGTTCTCAACGGCGGTGACGCGGCTCTTGCCAATGTTGATGCCGAGCACCGGACGGCCGGCCGCGGCACGCACCCGGGTGAGCCGGGCGACGGCTGCTGCGGCACCGTGGTTATTGAAGCCCATGCGGTTGATGACCGCGCGGTCGGCCACGAGGCGAAACAGTCGCGGCTTCGGGTTTCCGGGCTGGGCTACGGCGGTCAGAGTTCCGACCTCGACGTGGCCGAAGCCGAGCTGACCGAGCCCCAGCACGGCTTCGCCATCTTTGTCGAAGCCTGCCGCGACGCCGAACGGTGACGCAAAGTGCAGGCCGAGGGTGTTCACGCTGAGGTCGGTGCGCGGGCGCGTGAAGCGGTGAACGAGATGGCCGATGCCCAGCGCCGGCAGCAGCCGAATGACGGTGAAAGCGAGGTGATGAGCGCGCTCGGGGTCCATCCGGGTGAGCACGAGCTTGAAGAACAGCGGATACATCGGGCCCTACCGTTTGGTCGCGGCAGCGTCGACCACAGGTGTGCCAGCGGTTGACGCTGCGCTCGGCTTTTTCGAGCGTTGTGAGTGCCCGGTACGCAGCGCGGCGATGGCGGCTTCAAAGTCGTCGAGGGAGTCAAACCCCTGGTAGACACTCGCGAATCGCAGGTAGGCGACCTCGTCGAGGTCACGCAGCGGCGGGAGAATGGCCAGGCCGATGTCGTTGGCGTCGACCTGGGAGACGCCGGTCTGGCGGATGGTCTCCTCGACCTTCTGAGCCAGCATGGCGAGGTCGGAGTCCGTGACGGGTCGCCCCTGGCACGCTTTGCGCACGCCGGAGACGATCTTCTCTCGGCTGAACGGTTCGACCACGCCGCTGCGCTTGATGATATTCAGGCTCGCCGTTTCGGTGGTGCTGAACCGGCGGCCGCATTCCGGGCACTGCCGACGGCGGCGAATCGACAGTCCGTCGTCGCTCGTGCGCGAGTCGACGACTCGGGAATCGGGGTGGCGACAGAACGGGCAGAACATGGTGCTGTCAGCTTAGCGGTCGGCCGGAAAACGGGCAGCCACTGCGTCGCCGTGTGCGGGCAGGGCTTCGGCGCCGGACAATGCCGCAATGTGATCGGCGACGGCTTCGAGAGCCTCGCGGTTGTACCGAACGACCTGCTGCGGCCGTAAGAAGGTGTACGCGCCGAGTCCCGACGAGAACCGGGCTTGTCCCCCGGTAGGTAACACGTGGTTGGAACCCGCGACGTAGTCTCCAAGGCTCACCGGTGAATACGGGCCGAGAAAAATCGCGCCGGCATTCTCAATGTCGGCCAGCACCGCATCGGGGTCGCTCGTCTGAATCTCGAGGTGCTCCGGTCCGAAGGCGTTGCTGAACCCTGCGGCAACCTGCAGGTTGTCCACCAGCACGATCGCCGACTGGCGGCCGCCGAGCGCTGCGCTCACCCGTGCGCTGTGGGTTGTGGATGCTGCCAGCTCGGTGAGGCGCGCCGCCACCGCGTCGGCGAGTTCGGCCGAATCGGTCACGAGCACGGCCGCTGCAAGTTCATCATGTTCGGCCTGGCTGACCAGGTCGGCGGCGACGAGCAGCGGGTCGGCGGCGGCATCCGCTATCACGAGGATGTCGGTGGGGCCGGCCTCGGAGTCGATGCCGGCCTGCCCACGAATGAGCCGTTTGGCGGCGGCAACGTAGACGTTGCCGGGGCCGGTGACGATCTGCACGGGCTCGAGGCCGATGTCAGCCACCCCGTAGGCGAGGGCACCGATGGCGCCGGCACCGCCCATGGCGTAGATCTCGTCGACACCGAGCAGTCCGGCGACGGCGAGGATGGTCGGGTGTACCCGGCCGTCGAAGTGGCTCTGCGCCGGCGAGGCCAAAGCGATGGACCTCACGCCGGATACCTGCGCGGGCACGACGTTCATCACGACGCTCGAGGGGTAGACGGCCTTGCCGCCCGGCACGTAGAGACCGACCCGGTTCACCGGCTGCCAGCGCTGGGTGACGGTGGCTCCGGCCTCGATCGTCGTCGTCACGTGTGGGGGTACCTGCGCGGCGCTGGCGAGGCGCACGCGGCGGATTGTCTCGGTGATGGCCGTGCGAACGGCCGGGTCGAGCCCGGCGATCGCGTCATTGATGTGGCTGGCGGGAACCCGCACCTGGTCCGGGCGCACCCGGTCGAGGCGTTCGGCCTGATCAAGCAGGGCCGCCTCGCCGCGCTCGCGCACGTCGGCGATGAGGTCGGCGGCGATGTCGGCGGCGACGGCGACGCTCGTGAGGGCGCGCGGTACAGCAGCCAGGAGGGAGGCCGGGGTCGGCTCGGTCCCGCGAAGGTCAATAGTCTGGATCATCGTGTCCCAGCCTATCCGCCGCGAGCCGGAACAAGCAGCGCACGGGAATAGGCTGAGGGTGAAACAGATTGTTGGTTGCGTATGAAAAGTAATGTTGAACCCCCGCTGACTCTGCCGGTCGCCCCGCCGCTCACCGCTGATCCCCATGCCCCCGACGACCTTGCCGCGTTCAAGCACGCGTTTCGCCGTCACGCCGCCGGGGTCGCCGCGATAACGACCCTGGCCCAAGACGGCAGCCCGGTCGGCTTCACGGCTACCTCCCTCGCGTCGCTCTCCGCGGTTCCGCCGCTTGCCACGTTCAACATGGCCCGATCGGCCAGCTCGTGGGCGTCCATCGCCGCCGCCGACCGCGTGGTCATCCACATGCTCGGCGCGCATAACCGCAGCGTCGCCGAGAAACTGGCCGGGCCGCACGCCGAACGCTTCGTCGGTGAGCACTGGCAGCCCGGCCCCTACGGACTTCCGGTGCTGGAGGGCGTGACCAGCTGGATGATCGGCCGCATCGTCGAACGGGTGTCGGTGCACAACAACGCCGTCGTCGTCGTGCAGATCGAGGGCGGTGGCATGGGCCCCGACGCTGAGGCCCTGCTATACCACGAGCGTACTTACCGAGTGCCGGGTGCCGCCGTCTAGAACCTCGGCTTCGCCTGCGCGGCGGCCAACTTCTCCGCGGCCTTACGGCGGCGCCGTTCAGCCTCGACGACCGCAGCTTCGGCCGGTGTCGGCGCGGTCCCGCCCAGGTGTGCGGGCTGCCACCACGCTCCAGCGCCCGGCACCGGGTATTCCGCCTGCACGGCGTCGACCAGAGACTGCAGGGTGTCGTGCAGCCGCAGCGTGTGCGCCGCGACGTCGCGGTCGGCCGGGCCTGCCGTATCCGGTGGAATCGGCTGGCCGAAGCGGATGCCCACCGGCACGCCGACCCGCTCCCGAAGTGTAGACCGGTGGTTCTTGGTCATCAACCGATGCCCACCCCACACGGCGACCGGGATGATCGGCACGTTCGCGGCCTGCGCCATGCGCACCGCGCCGGTTTTGAGCTCTCGCACCGTGAACGAGGCATTCACGCCGCCCTCGGGAAAAACACCGAGCAGTTCGCCGTCGTGTAGAGCGTCGACGGCCTGCGCGTAGGCCTCCCGGCCGCTGTCCATGTCGACCGAGATGTGCTTCATCCCCCGCAGCAGCGCACCTATTAGGGGGTGGTCGAAGGCGCCCTTCTTGGCCATAAAACGAATGTGGCGACGGTTGTGTCGCCAGGTGATCCACTCGACCAGGGCGAAGTCGAGGTAACCGAAGTGGGTGATCGCGAGTACCGCGCCGCCGGTGGCCGGCAGATGTTCCAGGCCGGTCACAGTCGGGCGCACCCGGAGCAGGCCGAACAGGGCGCGTCCGGCGCCGATGGCGGTCGAATAGATCAGCTCTCGCTTGTGCATGTATCCAGCCTAGGCTGGCCCGCTGTCAGTCTTCTGCAGCGCGTGCGCCGCTCATCAGGTCAGGCAGTTCGGGCCGAGGATGCTCTTGAGCTCGCCGAACAGGTCAGCGCTCACCTTCACACGGTGCGGCAGTTCGAACACCCGAGCCACATCGCCCTTGACCAGTTTCAACCGTACCTCGGCATCTCCACTGTGTCGCTGGAGGATCTCGCCGAGCGCACCGACAGTATCGGTGGTCGCGCGGGCCTCCCCTACCGTGATCGAGACCAGGCTCTGGTCTGAGCCCTGGCCGAGCTCCGGTTGGAAAACACTGAACGCGTGCAGGTTCATGCCGTCATCGCGCAGGCTCACGCGGCCGCGCACCACGACGACCGAGTCGCTGACCAACTCGGGTGCGAATTCGAGGTAGGCCTTGCCCATGAACATCGCGGTGATTTCACCGCCGAAGTCTTCGACCTGGATCATGCCGTACTGGTTGCCCGATTTCTTGGCGATACGGTGCTGCACGCTCGTGATCAGGCCGGCCACGGTCACTGTGTCGCCGTCTTCGGTCGATTCTGACGCGATCAGGTCGGCGATGGTCGTGCTGGCGTGTTTGGCAAGAGGAATTTCCAGCCCGGCGAGCGGATGGTCAGACACGTACAGCCCCAGCATGTCCCGTTCGTAGGCGAGCTTCTCTTTCTTGCTCCACTCGGGCCGGTCAGGCACCTGCTCGGTGTCCTGCGGTTCGTCGAAGAGGCTGTCGAAGTCGAACCCGATATTGCCGTTGCTCTCCTCCCGCTTGATCTTGACGGCGGACTCCACGGCCGATTCGTGAATCTCAACCATGCCGCGCCGGGTCGCGCCGAGCGAATCGAATGCCCCGGCCTTGACCAGCGATTCGATCGTGCGCTTGTTAGCGACGGGCAGCGGCACCTTGCGCAAAAAGTCGTGGAAGGAATCGAAGCGGCCTTTTTCCTCGCGGGCGCTGCGAATAGCCTCGACCACGTTGAAACCGACGTTGCGCACAGCACCCAGGCCGAAACGGATGTCCGTGCCCACGGCCGCGAAAAACCCGATCGACTCGTTCACGTCGGGCGCCAGCACCTGGATCCCCATGCGGCGGCACTCATTGAGGTAGAGCGCAAGCTTGTCGCGGGAGTCGCCAACGCTCGTGAGCAGCGCCGCCATGTACTCCGCCGGGTAGACGGCTTTGAGGTACGCGGTCCAGTAGGAGAGCACCCCGTACGCAGCGGAGTGCGCCTTGTTGAAGGCGTAGTCGGAAAAGGGCAGCAGGATGTTCCAGACCGTGGTCACAGCATCCATGGAGTAACCACGGTCCTGCATGCCTTTTGAGAAGCCCTCGAACTGCTTGTCCAGCTCAGACTTCTTCTTCTTACCCATAGCGCGGCGCAGCAGGTCGGCTTCACCGAGCGTGAAGCCCGCGAGCACCTGCGCGATGGACATGACCTGCTCCTGGTACACGATCAGACCGTAGGTGGTACCGATGACCTCTTTGAGGGGCTCTTCGAGCTCCTTGTGGATGGGAATGATCTCCTGCACACCGGTCTTGCGCAACGCGTAGTTGGTGTGCGAGTTGGCGCCCATGGGCCCCGGGCGATACAGGGCGATGACCGCCGAGATGTCTTCGAAGTTGTCGGGCTTCATGAGCCGCAGCAGCGCTCGCATGGGGCCGCCGTCGAGCTGGAAGACACCGAGGGTGTCTCCGCGTGCGAGCAGTTCGTAGGCGGCGGGGTCTTCAAGCCCGAGGTCTTCGAGTACGGGCCGATGGCCGCGGTTCACCGCGATGTTGTCGAGGGTGTCATCGATGATGGTGAGGTTGCGCAGCCCCAGAAAGTCCATCTTGATCAGTCCGAGGGCTTCGGAAGCCGGGTAGTCGAACTGCGTGACGACCTGACCATCCGCTTCACGCTTCATGATCGGAATAATGTCGATCAGGGGGTCGCTGGACATGATCACGCCGGCGGCGTGCACGCCCCACTGGCGCTTCAGGTTCTCCAGGCCGAGGGCGGTGTCGAAGACCGTACGGGCTTCGGGGTCGCTTTCGATCACCGCACGAAAGTCCGCCGCTTCCCGGTAGCGCGGGTGGTCCTTATCGAACATGCCGGTGAGAGGCACGTCTTTGCCCATGATCGCCGGCGGCATGGCTTTGGTGAGTTTGTCGCCCATGCCGAACGGAAAGCCGAGTACGCGAGAGGCATCTTTCAGGGCCTGTTTGGCCTTGATCGTGCCATAGGTGACGATCTGGGCAACGCGTTCCTCGCCGTATTTCTCGGTGACGTACTTGATGACTTCACCGCGACGACGCTCGTCGAAGTCGACATCGAAGTCGGGCATGGAGACGCGGTCGGGATTCAAAAACCGTTCGAAGATGAGCCCGTGCACGAGCGGGTCGAGGTCGGTGATGCCCATCGCGTAGGCGACCATCGAGCCCGCACCGGAACCACGACCGGGGCCGACGCGGATGCCCTGCTGCTTGGACCACATGATGAAGTCGGCGACGACGAGAAAGTAACCGGGGAACCCCATCTGTACGATGATCCCGACTTCGTAGTCGGCGCGCTTCCGCACGTCTGCCGGGATGCCCTTCGGGTAACGTTTGGCCAGCCCGATCTCGTTTTCTTTAATGAACCAGCTTTCCTCGTTCTCACCCTCCGGGCAGGGAAAACGGGGCATGTAGTTGGCTTTGGTGTTGAATTCCACCTCACAGCGCTCGGCGATGAGCAGTGTGTTGTCGCAGGCTTCCGGGTGGTCACGAAACAGGTGCCGCATTTGAGCGGCCGTTTTGAGGTAGAACTCGCTGGAGTCGAACTTGAACCGATTCGGGTCGTCGAGGGTCGATGCCGACTGCACGCAGAGCAGCGCGGCGTGGGCGGTAGCGTCGTGAGCGTGGGTGTAATGCAGGTCGTTGCTGGCCAGCAGGGGCAGGTCCAGCTCCTTGGCGAGCTTGAGCAGGTCGGTCATGGTTCGGCGCTCGATATCGATGCCGTGATCCATGATCTCGCAGAAGAAGTTCTCCTTGCCGAAGATGTCCTGAAAATCTCCGGCTGCCTTCTTGGCCTCTGCGTACTGGCCGAGCCGGAGGCGGGTCTGTACCTCCCCACCGACACAGCCGGTGGTTCCGATCAGACCCGTGGAGTACTGGCTCAGCAGCTCGCGATCCATGCGCGGTTTGAAGTAGTACCCCTCGAGGCTGGCTTTCGAAGAGAGCCGGAACAGGTTGTGCATTCCCGCAGTGTTCTCGGAGAGCAAGGTCATGTGGGTGTACGAGCCGGCGCCACCGACGTCGTCGCGGTTCTGGCCACTCGTTCCCCAGCGCACCCGGGTCTTGTCACGGCGGTCGGTACCGGGGGTGATGTACGCCTCGGTGCCGATGATCGGTTTGATACCGGCGTCGGTCGCGCTCTTCCAGAAGTCGAACGCGCCGAACACGTTACCGTGGTCGGTGATCGCCACCGCAGGCATCCCCTGCTCAACAGCGGCCTTGATCAAGGGTTTCACGCGGGCTGCACCGTCGAGCATTGAGTATTCGCTGTGCACGTGAAGGTGCACAAAATTTTCGGTGGCACTGACCGGGTTACTCACAAAGACTCCGACGAGTTGATGAAACGGTTAGGGACGAGTCGGCCGGTCAGTCTCCGCGCAGCACCGAGAGGGCATGCGAGAGGTCAGCCGGGTAATCGGCGTTGTAGGTGACCCATTCGTGACTGTCCGGATGGGTGAAAGCCAGCTGTTTGGCGTGGAGCCACTGGCGCTTGAGTCCGAGTCGGGCGGTGATCGACGGATCGGCGCCGTACATGGCGTCGCCGACACACGGATGCCGCTGCGCCGTCATGTGTACACGGATCTGGTGGGTGCGACCGGTCTCCAGGTGCACCTCGAGCAGGGAGGCCGAAGGGAAGGCTTCGAGGGTCTCGTAGTGGGTGATCGAAGACTTACCGTCAGCCCGTACCGCGAACTTCCAGTCGGACCGCGGGTGGCGCCCGATGGGCGCGTCGATGGTGCCGGCGAGCGGGTCGGGGTGGCCCTGTACGACCGCGTGGTAGATCTTGTCCACCTCGCGGTCGTGGAACGCCTTTTTGAGGGCGACATAGGCCGTCTCCGACTTGGCAACGACCATGAGCCCGCTGGTACCGACGTCGAGGCGGTGCACGATGCCTGCCCGTTCGGCAGCGCCGGACGTCGCGATGCGATACCCCGCCGCCGCCAGGGCGCCCGGAACGGTTGGGCCGGTCCATCCGACGCTCGGGTGGGCGGCCACGCCGGCCGGCTTGTTGATGACGACGATGCTCTCATCGTCGTGCACGACCGTGAGGTCGGGAACGGCAATAGGGATGATGCGCACCGGTTGCTTGGGTTGCCAGGTGACTTCGATCCAGCTGCCCGCCCGGAGGCGATCCGATTTGCCGACGATGGCGCCGTCGAGCACGACGCCGCCCGCCTCGGACACCTCGGCAGCGAAGCCGCGGGAGAATCCGAATAGCTTGGCCAGACCGGCGTCAACGCGTACGCCTTCCAGCCCGTCTGGCAGGGGCAGCGATCGCCGCTCCGGGGCGCTGGACAGGTCGTGGGAACCGGTCATGGCCGAGCCTCGGCCCCGGGGTTTGGCCGGTCACTGGTCGTCGAATCGGGGTCAACTGATTCGCGGGTCATGGAATCGGGGGTCACAGCATCCGTTTGTTTCAGTGTTGGGGTGGCGGTCTTGCTGACGGCCACGACCTTATTGCCGTCGAGGCCGATACCGCGAATGGTCAGAATCATGAAGATGACCATGCTGCTCACGATGGCCATGTCGGCGACGTTGTAGATCGCCGGCAACAACCACGGTGTCGAGATGAAATCGACGACGTGCCCAACCCCGAAGCCGGGTTCGCGCAGCAGCCGGTCGGTCAGGTTGCCCAGCACTCCGCCGAGGAGCAGCCCGAAAACGAGACCCCAGGCGAATGAGCGGATGCGCCGGGCGAACCACAGAATGAACACTACGACGGCGGCAGCGATGATGGAGAAGATCCAGGTAGACCCGCTCGCGAGGGAGAATGCCGCCCCCGGGTTCCGAACGAAATGCATTTGCAGCGCATCGTTCAGAACCCGGATGACGGAACCCTCGGTCATCGAAGCGACGACGAGATACTTACTGGATTGATCAAGCGCGTAAACGCCCAGCGCGACGAGGGCTAGAACGATGAGCGCTCGCGAACGCTTCTTCGTTCGGGCGCTAGGCTCCAAAGCCCTGGAAGCTGGGCTTCGGCGCGTTTCCAGCGTCAGCCGCAGAGCCGACCGAGCTCGCGTCGAGGTCGTGCAGCTGACCCTCGATGTAGTTCTTGAGCTTCAGGCGGTACTCACGCTCGAACGTGCGCAGCTCGTCAATTTTGCCTTCGAGCGTCGAACGCTCCTGGTCGAGCTTCTGCAGCTGAACGCGCTGCTGGGTCTCTGCCTCGGCGATGACACGCGCCGCAGTGGCGTGGCCTTCAGCTATCAGGGCGTCGCGCTTTTCAGCGCCCTCCTTGACGTGCTCCTCGTGCAGGCGGCGAGCCAGCTGTAGCAGGTTGGTCGTTCCGGCCGTCTCGTCGATCGGCGTCGCGGCGACTGCGGCAACCGGAGCGGCGACGGGTTCGACGACAACGGGTGTGACGACAACGGGTTCGGACGACGCGGCAGCGAGCGGAGCGGACTCGGCCACGGAGGCAGCGTCCCCTCCGACCTGAGCGCGCAGTTCCTCGTTTTCCTTGGTGAGGCGACGCAGTTCGACGACAACCTCGTCGAGAAAGTCATCGACCTCGTCCTGGTCGTATCCCTCACGGAACTTGGTCGACTGGAACCTTTTGTTGACTACATCTTCCGGAGTTAGCGCCATGGCTTTCCACCCTCAAAACTTATGTTAATTGTGAACATTTGACTGACTTGAGGCGATGGGTGCCTCAAGTGTTGGATTGACTACGGGCTTCCGTCGAGCGAGTGCAGGCTCAGGGCGAACCAGTCATCCGTCAAGGATACATGCCCCACTAGGCGCGTTGTATTATTCCTGCCACGGTCATGCCGACGATGCAGCAAAGCATCGTCAGCGTGAAGCCGAAATCCAGCGCGATCGGCCCGATGCGCAGCGGCGGGACCAGACGACGAAAGAAACGTACTGGCGGGTCCGTCAGCGTGTAGACGAATTCGACGAGCACGAGCAGGAAGCCCTGCGGACGCCAAGACCGGTTGACACCGCGCACGAGGTCAATGATAAACCGACCCCAGAGCACGAGGAAGTACATGAAGAACAGGAAGTAGAGAAGATTCCCCAGAATCGATAGACCAGTCACACTTAAGTCTAGCCTTGCGCGAAGAAGGAGCTATCCTCAGCGCCCTCTTCGGTGGTGCTGTCGCCGGAGACGACGACGTGGGACGGCGAGAGCAAAAAGACCTTGGCCGTGACACGCTCGATCTTGCCGTAGAGGCCCTGCGACAAGCCACTGGCGAAGTCGATCAGGCGGCGAGCATCACCATCGCTCATCTGCGACAGATTGATGATGACGGGAATGCCTTCACGGAAGGATTCGGCGATGACCTGGGCGTCTTTGTAGGCGCGCGGGTGAACCGTGAGAATTTCATTCATATCAGACGCAGCCACATTCTGGGGGGTCGAAGTCTTACGCAGCGGGGTGACCGGTGCACGACCGGCAGAGTTCTGGGCCGCGTTGGAGGGTGCGGCGTTACCGTACGGCGCGTTGTCGTGCCCGCGTGCAGGCACCGCACTCACGTGGTTGCTGGCGGCAGCACTCTGGGCGCTGGCGGGCGCCTGGTACTCCAGCTCTTCGTCTGCCAGACCCAGGTAAACCATGGTTTTCTTGAGCGGGTTGGACATGTCGACCTCCGTGTTGGTTTGCTACTTCGAGATTAACTGAGCACCGGGCGATTGCCGGTGATTGCCGTGCCAATTCTTAGGTGTGTCGCCCCTTCGAGCACGGCAGCCGCGTAGTCCTGGCTCATGCCCATAGACAACGCGGTGGCCGTGGGCACCTGCTGACGGATCTGTTCGCTGAGCTCGCGAACGTAGGCGAAAGCACGACGCGGCTCCTGCCCCAAGGGAGCGACGGCCATGAGCCCGAGCAGGCGCACGCCGGGAACCATGAGAGCGCTGTCTACGAGGGCCGACAGATGTGCGGGATCCACGCCTCCGCGCGCCGCGTCATCCGTCAAATTTACCTGGATGAAGCAGTCGATAGTCGATTCTTCCGAGGCCAGTGCGGTCACGAGAGACTCCCGATCAACCGAGTGGATAACGTTGGCGTAGGCCCGCACCTGGCGCGCCTTCTTTCCCTGCACCTGCCCGACAAAATGCCAAACGAGGTCGAGATCGGCCAGCGACGCGGCCTTGGACTGCGCCTCCTGGTGCCGGTTCTCGCCCATGTTGCGCATACCGAGGGCGTAGAGCTCTTCGATCAGTGAAATGGGGTGAAACTTGGTCACGACGATCGTGGCGATGTCGGCCGGATCGCGGCCCGCTGTTCGGGCCGCATCGGCGACACCGACGCGCACGGTTTCCAGACGGGTTGCCAAATCGCTCGGTGCCGACGCGTCAGCTGCCGGTTCGGAGGAAACCCCGTTGGGAAATGCCAGGCTCATAGTGTTCTGTCCGTTGCGTGTGGTCGATTCGTTTGGTGATCAGGGTACATCCCGAAGCCGATGCGACCTGATCGGCTCCGGGATTGCCTGTCATCGACTTACTTGAGGAAGTCGGGGATGTCCAGGTCGTCGACCTCTTCTTCAAAGGCCGGGTCGGCAACGGTCACGCCGTTACCAGCGTCAGAGCCGCCCCAGACGGACGCCGCGAGCTCGCCATCGCTGTAGCTGCTGGACTCGGTCGCCGGGACTTTCGTGGCGCTGCCGGCGGATGCTGCCGCACCGGCCGTTGCTGACCCGGCACCGGCCGCAATTCCAGCGGCCACCAGGTCGGCACGCCGAACCTCGACCGCTTTGGCGCCGGGCTCGCCACCGTCAAAGCCGGCAGCGATCACGGTGACCCGTACCTCGTCGCCCAGGGTGTCATCGATGACGGCACCGAAGATGATGTTGGCTTCGGGGTGCACAGCTTCCTGCACGAGGCGGGCCGCATCGTTGATCTCGAAGATTCCCAGGTTGGATCCGCCCTGGATCGACAGGAGTACGCCGTGAGCGCCGTCGATCGAGGCTTCGAGCAGGGGCGACGCGACGGCGAGTTCAGCCGCCTTGATCGCACGGTCGGCTCCGCGGGCCGAGCCGATGCCCATAAGGGCCGAGCCGGCGCCCTGCATGACCGACTTGACGTCGGCGAAGTCGAGGTTGATCAGCCCGGGGGTGGTGATCAGGTCGGTGATTCCCTGCACGCCAGCCAAGAGCACCTGGTCAGCGGTCGCGAAGGCCTCGAGCATGCTGATGCCGCGGTCGCTGATTTCGAGCAGGCGATCGTTGGGCACGACGATAAGGGTGTCGACCTCGTTCTTGAGCGAGGCAACACCGGTCTCGGCCTGGGCCTGGCGGCGCTTGCCCTCGAAGCCGAATGGCTTGGTGACGACACCGATGGTGAGCGCGCCGATGGACTTGGCGATGCGGGCCACGACGGGGGCGCCACCGGTTCCGGTGCCACCACCCTCTCCAGCGGTGACGAAGACCATGTCGGCCCCGGCGAGGGCTTCCTCGATCTCCTCGGCGTGATCCTCGGCGGCGCGGCGACCCACCTCAGGGTCAGCGCCGGCACCGAGCCCGCGGGTGAGGTCGCGACCGACATCGAGCTTGACGTCGGCATCGCTCATGAGCAGAGCCTGGGCATCCGTATTGATGGCGATGAACTCGACACCGCGGAGGCCCAATTCGATCATGCGGTTGACGGCGTTGACACCGCCACCGCCGATACCGACAACCTTGATGACGGCTAGATAATTTTGATTGTTTGACACGTCCGGCCTCCGGGTGGAACCCTAAACCTCTAGTCGAAGTTTAAAGTTATGCTGAGTATGCAATTCCTGTTTACGAAAGTATGCGGGTGCGACGCGTCACTGGGGAGGCTCGCCCGCGTGTCGCGAAGAACGGGCAGAATCCGTTGCGATCTAGCGCAACACCGCGCTGTCGGGCGACGACACGTCGTACTCATTGACCGTGCCGGCGGGGTGGCCGATCAGTAGGGCGGCGAGCACGATGGCTTTGTAGCCGGATTTTTCCGGGCTGCCCCAGACCACCCGCTCACCACCGAGCAGGCTCAGTGTGACATCGTCGGTGGTAACGGCAGTCACCGCGTCCAACTGGGTACGGATACTTTCGGGCAGGGCTGCGAGGACCGCGGCGGCGGCCTTGAATCCGGCACTGGTGATTCCGTCCGGCGCGTCAATGAGCGGGTAGCCTGCCGTGCGCTCCGGCGACGTTTCAATGACCACCCCGGCGGCGTCGACCAGGTCGAATCCGGTCGGACCGGCAAGCACACCCACCGGTACCCGTTCGACGATGCGCACCACGAGTGTGCCCGGTGGGCGACTCTCGGTGACGTAGCTCTGAATCAAGGCGAACTGTGACAACTCACGCTTGATCAGGTTGCTGTCGATCAGGGGCAGCGGGGTTCCGAGCTCCTCGGAAAGCGCTGCCGACACCTCCCCCGCCGGAATGCGGCTCGTCCCGACGACCTCTATCGTGCGCAGAGCCATCAGGGGTGAGTAGGCGGCGCCGATGATGAGCGTGAAGGCAAGAAGAATCGAACCGACACCGAGAATCCACGCAGTGCGCCGACGACGTGTGCGCCCGGTGAACCGCCGCACTTCGGCCCGTTCGAACCGTTTGCGGGCGCGCTGGGCCGCCCGCAGCAACGACCGGGCCGCACGGGCACCCGCAGTGTCGCCAGAGGGCTCCTGGACCCCACCTGCCTGCTCCGAAGCCGCCGGCGCAGCCGGCATCAGAACCGACACGGGCGCGGCTGTGATCAGCGAAGCGGACGCCCGTCCCCCAGCGAGAACGATCGGTTCTGTCGTCGTGTCGGACGCACTGAACGGTTTTGGCGAACTTTTTTGTGCAGCGCCACCCCCGGCACGCGCAGCCTTCTGCGCTGTCGACGAGGAAGGTTTCTTCCTGGGCACCCGCGAAGGCGCTGGAGCCGCGTGAGAATCCGTGGGCGTGGGCGTCGGTTTCGGTTTGGCCCGGGGCGAGTCCGCACGCCGTTTCGAGGCAGGAGCGGCCGGGCGAACCGGCTCGGAAGTCGGCTCGCCCGACCGATCGAAGCTGGCCGGTCGCTTCACCGCCGCCTCATCCGCGTACTTTTTCGAGCGCGGCGAGCAGCTGGGGCACGATGCGGTTGACGTCTCCGCAGCCGAGGGTCACGACGAAGTCACCGTCGCGGGCGATACCGGCGAGGTAGTCGGCCGCATCCTGCCAGTCGGGCACGTAGGCAACGTGCGAGGGGTCGCGGAACCGGTCGGAGACGAGGGCGCCGGTGACACCGGGTTCTGGATCTTCGCGGGCGCCGTAGACGCCGAGCACGATGGTCTGGTCGGCGAAGGTCTCAAGGGTCTCGGCGAATTCCCGCGCGAACAGGCGGGTGCGGCTGTACAGGTGCGGCTGGTGCACGGCGATGATGCGGCCCTCACCGACCACCGTACGGGCCGCGGCGAGAGCGGCAGCGACCTCGGTCGGGTGGTGGGCATAGTCGTCATAGACGCTGACGCCGCCGACCGTGCCGTGCAGTTCGAACCGGCGCTGGGTGCCGCCGAAGCCGGCGATCGCGTCGAGGCTGGCGGCGGGGTCGAAACCGAGACCGACCAGCACGGCGAACGCGCCGGCGGCGTTGATGGCGTTGTGTTTGCCCGGGATGCGCAGGGTGGCGCTGTAATCCGCTCCCTCCCAGGAGACGCTGAAACTGACCGGCCCGGCAGTGGTGATGGAATGCACGCGTACTGTGGAATCGCGGTGCTGGCCGAACGTGACGACGCGGGCGGCGGCATCCGCTTTATTCAGGCCGGCCGTAATGGCCGCGGTGACCCTCACCGCGCCGATGTCATCGGAGGAGATGACGACCAGTTCGCTGGCAGCGCGGCTGAATTCGACGAAGGCGGCCTCAAAAGCTTCGAGCGAGCCGTAGTGGTCGAGGTGGTCGGGGTCGACGTTCGTAATCAGGGCGACCGCCGTGTGGTACAGCAGAAACGAACCGTCGGATTCGTCGGCTTCGACCACGAACAGGTCATCGGCGCCGCTCGCGGAGCTCACCCCGAGCGATTCGATCACGCCCCCGTTGACGAAGCTGGGGTCCTGGCCGAGGCCGAGCAGTCCGGTGACGATCATGCCGGTGGAGGTGGTCTTGCCGTGTGCGCCGGCGACCGATACCAGGCGGTGCTGGCGGATAAGCCAGGCCAGGGCCTGGGCGCGGTGCAGCACCGGCAGGCCGCGTTCATTTGCGAGCACGTATTCGGGGTTGTCCTGCCAGAGGGCGCCGGTGACGACGAGGGAATCGGCGGTTCCGACGTTGGCGGCATCATGCCCGATGTACACGGTCGCACCGAGTTCACGCAGGGCCTGCATGTTCGATGAATCCTTCGCGTCCGACCCAGTGACCGTATAGCCCCGATCCAGAAACAGCCGAGCGATGCCACTCATGCCGGATCCGCCGATGCCCACGAAGTGCACACTTCCGAGCGTGTCGGGAATAGTCAGGTTGAGGTCTGGTTTGATCACCGTGGTGCGCTCTTCTCGATTGAAGCTAAAAAAACAGTTTGTGCGGGCACTACGTTACGCGTGCCCACCGACGTTCAGGTCGTGAGCGCCTCGTGAATCAGGTCGACCATCTGGATCGTTCCGTCGAGCGCGCCCACGGATGCCGCCGCCCGCGCCATAGCCGCCACGTGCGCCCGGTCGCCCAACAGGGTCACCAGCTCAGCCTGAACAAAAGCCGGCACGAAGTCCTTATCATCGATCAGAATGCCGCCACCGGCCGCCAGCACCGGTGCAGCGTTGAAACGCTGTTCGCCATTGCCGACCGGGTATGGCACGTATACGGCCGGAATCCCGAGCGCACACAATTCGCTCACGGTGGCAGCTCCCGCCCGGGTTACGGCAAAATCAGCCGCCGCAAGGGCGAGATCCATGCGGTCGCAGTATTCGAGCAAGTGGTAGTTCGGCAGCTGTGGGTCGGTGACCTCGGCCTTCGACCCGGTAATGTGCAGTACTTGCCAGCCCGCCGCGACGAGGTCCCGCGCTGCAGCGACCATGGTGGCGTTGAGCTTGCGGGCACCGAGTGACCCGCCGGTGACGAGCAGCACGGGGCGTTCTTGGACGAGACCGAAGAACGCGAGAGCGTCGGGCCGGGCCTTCGTCCGGTCGAGTCGTTCGATCTCCGGTCTCAGCGGCATGCCCACGAACCGGGCGTGCCGAATCGGGGTACCGGCGAACGCGACGCCGACGTGCCGGGTCAAGCGCGCCCCGAGCTTGTTGGCCAGCCCCGGCCTGGCGTTGGCCTCGTGAATAACGATCGGCACGCCGGCACGGCGGGCCGCGAGGTATGCCGGTGTCGAAACGTAACCCCCGAAGCCGACGACCACGTCGACCCGGCGCGAACGGATCACGTCGGTCACCGTTCGCACGGCCGCATTGAACCGCGGTAGAAAACGCATGGCGGCTCGATTCGGGCGGCGCGGAAACGGCACCCGGGCAACGACGATGAGTTCGTAGCCGCGGGCCGGGACCAGGCGGGATTCGAGGCCTTCAGCGGTGCCGAGAACCAGCACCGTGGCATCCGCTTCAGTGGCGCGGATGCGGTCGGCGACGGCGAGTAGGGGGTTGACGTGGCCGGCGGTTCCGCCGCCCGCCAGAAGGTACGTGGTCATGCCCGGTGCGCCTCGATGAAGTCGGTGTCGTGGAAATCGTTCTGTGCTTCGCTCGAGCGGTCGCCACGCGCGAAAGAGAGCACAATACCGATCGCTACGAGGGTCGTGAGCAGGGCCGTGCCACCGGCCGAGATGAGCGGCAGCGGTACGCCCAACACGGGAAACACCCCGAGCACCACGCCGATATTGACGAAGGCCTGGCCGATGATCCAGACCATGGTGGCGGCGACGGAAACCTTGGCCTGCACGGTCGTGACCGAACGCATGATGCGGAGGAAGGCGAAGGCCAACAGAATGAACATGCCCAGCACGACGATGCAACCGATCAGGCCCAGCTCTTCGCCGATGATGGCGAAGATATAGTCGTTGTCGGCCGCCGGCAGCCACGACCATTTGGCCTTGGAGTTGCCGAGGCCTACGCCGAGGATTCCACCGTTGGCCAGCGCCCAGGTGCCGTGCAGCGGCTGCCAGCAGCTGTTGGAGATCTCCCCACTCAGTTGCGTACAACTCTCGTTGAGAAAGCTCGTGATGCGGGTCATGCGGTTGGGGCTCACAATGGCCAGCACGATAGCGCCACCGACACCGATCAAAAGCGGCACGGCGAGCAGCCGCAGTTTGACGCCAGCGAAGAACAGTGCGCCGAAAAGTATGCCGGCCATGATCATGGCGGTTCCGAGGTCACCGCCCATCATGACGAGCAGCACTGCCCCGCCGCCGACCCCGAACACGGGAATGAACACGTGCTTCCAGTCGTCGAGTTGGTGTTGTTTTTTCGACAGGATCATGCCGAGCCAGATGACCAGTGCCACCTTGATACCCTCAGACGGCTGAAACTGGATACCGAAGATGTTCAGCCAGTTGGTGTTGCCTCCGGTGCCGCGGCCGAGTCCGGTGGCCACCACCAGAAATTGAAAGAAACAGGTGATCAACAGCGACGGCCAGGCCACGCGCCGCCAGAACGCGAGCGGCAGCCGGCTGACGACGAGCATGAGTGGAATGCCGATCAGCGCGAACATCCCCTGACGCAGCAGCCCGCCGAAGAAACCCATGTCAGCCAGGAAGGAGTCGACCGACGACGACGACAGCACCATGATGAGGCCGAAGATGACCAGAAACAGCGTGGTGCCCAGCAGTAGAAAGTAGTTGCCACCCTCAGCTTTGAACACCCGACCGAGGTTGATGCGAACTTGGGGTCCTCCCGGCGTTTCCGGCTTTGTCGGTTGGGCGGATGCCAGCGTCTGGCGCCCGGAAGCAGGCACGGTGTGGACGGCCGGGCGTGACGTGGTGCGTGATGCGGGGTTACGCGGCACCTGAACCATCCGCGTCACCTGCCTAGAAGATCGTGTACTGCCTGATTGAAAAGCCGGCCGCGTTCGACATAACTCTCGAACTGGTCCATCGACGCGGCAGCCGGTGCAAGCAGCACCGTGTCTCCGGTCCTGGCGATCCCGGCAGCGAGCCGCACCGCCACCGTCATCACCTGTTCGTTCCCGTTCGATACAGTGTCGTCCGGGTCGATCTCGAACACGGTCAGGTCAGGGGCGTGTCGCGCGAATGCCTGGCGTAATGCCAGGCGATCGACGCCGATGATGATCGCGCCGCGCAGGCGACCCACGTGCTTGTGCACGAGCTGATCGATGTCGACCCCCTTGAGCAGCCCGCCGACGAGCCAGACGACCGACTCATAAGCGGCCAGGGAGGCATCGGCGGCGTGCGGATTAGTCGCCTTGGAATCGTCGACCCATTCCACGCCGTCCCCAATGGCCACGGTCTCGATGCGGTGCGCGTCGAGATGGAAGGTCTCCAGTGCCGTGTGGATGGTGGCCGGCAGTACGCCGTACGACCGGGCCAGCGCGCTCGCGGCGAGCACGTCCATGATCACGTGCGGGGCGCCGAGGCCGGCCGCGACGAGGTCGGGAACGGTGGTCAGTTCAAGGGCACGTTCGAACCGGTCCGGAAGGAAGGCCCGGTCGCAGACGATGCCGTCGACGATGCCCAATTCGCTCGGCCCCGGCACGCCCAGGCCGAAACCGATCGCCCGGGCACCATCTTGCACGTCGGCTTCCTGAACCATTTGCCGGGTGGCAGCATCCGCTGTGTTGTAGACGCAGGCAGCCGCGGTGTTCAGGTACACCTTGGCTTTTGCCGCGCGGTATGCGGCCGCCGAACCATGCCAGTCCAGGTGGTCGTCAGCGACATTGAGGCAGAGACTTGCCCAGGGGGCCAGGGCGCCCGGACCGCTCTGCGGCAGGTGGTGCAACTGGTAGCTGGACAGTTCGACGACGAGCACATCCCAGCCGGCGGGATCGCGAATGGCATCGAGCACGGGCACGCCGATGTTGCCGCAGGGGGCGACGCGGCTGCCGTGGGCGGCGAGCATGGTGGCGGTGAGCTGCACGGTGGTGGTCTTGCCGTTGGTGCCGGTGACGAGTATCCACTCGGCGGGAACGCCGACCTTGTCGCGCAGCCGCCAGGCGAGTTCGATGTCACCCCAGACGGGAACCTGGTTCTCCGCCGCCCAGATGAGCAGCGGGTGATCGGGATGGAAGCCGGGCGACACGATGATCACGTCCGGCCTCTGTGCTGTCAGTTCAGCAGGCACCTCCCGCAGGTCAGCCTGCACGTACGGCACTCCGAGCACCGTGAGCAGGTCGAATCGTTCGTCGGGCCCGGTTGACGCCAGCACGAGCACGTCGGCGCCGAGTTCAGCGAGGGTGTCAGCGGCGGCAAAACCGGTCACGCCGAGTCCGAGTACGGCCACGCGCAGCCCGTTCCAGTCAGCGTGCCAGCTGGTGAGTTCGTCGAGTCGGTTGTTTCTAAACAGATTGACATCACCCATTAGCGCGACAACCACTCGAGGTAGAACGAGCCGACACCGGCCGCGACGAGCAGGCCACCGATGATCCAGAATCGCACGACGACCGTGACTTCGGCCCAACCCTTGAGCTCGAAGTGGTGATGGATCGGACTCATCAGGAAGATGCGTTTACCGTGGGTGATTTTAAAGTAGGCACGCTGCACGATCACCGATCCGGCTTCCATCACGAACAGGCCGCCGATGAGTACGAGGAGCAATTCGGTGCGGCTGAGAATCGCGAGGGCGGCCAGCGCCCCGCCGAGGGCGAGCGAACCGGTATCGCCCAGAAAGATCTTGGCCGGCGAGGTATTCCACCAGAGAAAACCGATCAGGCCACCGACGATAGTCGCCGCGACGATGGCCAGGTCAAAGGAATCGGGACCGAGATAGCACTTGTATTGGTCAGCGGCATCTGATCCTCCGAAGCAGCTCTGGTTGGACTGCCAGAAGCCGATCACCACAAAGGACCCAATGGCGAAAGTGGATGCCCCCGTAGCGAGGCCATCGAGGCCGTCAGCGACGTTGACGCCGTTCGAGGTCGCGGCCACGATCAGGCAGATCCAGAGCAGGAACACGGCGATGCCGATGAACGTGCCCAGTTTCATGAAGTCGAGGGGTAGGTCACGAATGAATGAAATGCTCGTCGAAGCGGGTGTCTGGCCGTTGCGGTCGACGAATTGCAGCGACAGAACGCCGAAAGCCCCGGCGACGATGACCTGCCCGAGAACCTTGGACCAGCCACCGAGCCCCAGGCTGCGCTGGTGGCGGGTCTTCAGAAAGTCGTCGAGAAAACCAACCAGCCCGAGGCCCACCATCATGAACAAGACGAGCAACGGTGACGGGGTGAATGGTCGTTGCTCGATCAGCATGGCCGTGAAATAGCTGATCAGTACGCCCAGAATGATGATGATTCCACCCATGGTGGCGGTACCGCGCTTGGCGTGGTGACTCTTGGGGCCGTCGTCTCGAATGAACTGGCCCCAGCCGAGCTTCTTGAACAATCGAATGAACAGCGGCGTCAGAAACAGCGTGAACGCTAGCGAAAACGCTCCGGACAGCAGCAGAACTCTCACGAGAACAAGTCTCCCAGTCGATCACCGAGAAATCGCAGACCCGCTGAGTTGGATGACTTCACGAGCACGGTGTCCCCCGGATTCACGTTGCTGCGCACCAGTTCGAAGGCTTCGTCCGGCGTGTCGACATAGACCGACTCGCCGTCCCACGAACCCTCGTTGATCGTGCTGATATGCATTCGGCGGGCTCGCTGGCCCACCACTATCATCTGGGAGATGTTCAGTCGCACAGCGAGTAGCCCGATGCGATCGTGCTCTTCACCGGCCAGTTCGCCGAGTTCGGCCATCTCGCCGAGCACCGCGATGGTTCGGCAGCCGGGAGTAGCGATCTGGGCAAGCGTCTTGAGCGCTGCGCTCATCGAGTCGGGGCTCGCGTTATAGGCGTCATTGATGATCGTGACGTTGTCCTTACCGCCGAGCACCTCCATGCGCCAGCGTTCGGCCCGTGTGGTGGCTTGCAGCGCGGCGACGATATCACCAAGCGACACCCCGAGTACCTCGGCGGCGGCCGCCGCAGCGAGGGCATTCATGACGTGGTGCTCACCGAGCACCGGGAACACGACCGGGGCGCTCTGCCCGTCGGCGAGGTGCAGGGTGAACGTCGTTCCCGTGCGACCGGAGTGCAGGTCGCTTGCACGCACGTCGACCTGGCCATACTCGCCGAATCGCACGATGCGCGCCGGGGTGATCGCGGCCATCTGCGCGACGCGCGGGTCGTCGGCGTTCAGCACCGCGACATCCGTTGGAAGCAGGTCGGTGACCATCGCGGACTTGGCCCGCACGGTGGCGTCAAGATCGCCGAATTCACCGGCGTGGGCGAGACCGATGGTGAGCACGATGCCCACATCGGGTCGTACCAGGCGCACAAGGTTCGCGATGGCGCCCTCGCTACTGGCGCCCATCTCGATCACCAGAAAACGGGTGTCGTCGGTGACCTCGAGCATCGTCATCGGTGCCCCGACCTGGTTGTTGAAAGAGCCCTGCGGGGCGACGGTGACGCCGACCCGCTCGAACATGCTGCGCAGCAGGTTCTTGGTGGTGGTTTTGCCGTTGGAACCGGTGACGGCAACGATCTTGAGGTTCCCGGCGGAGCGCACCCTGGCGACAACGGCGGAGGCCAGGGCGCCGAGCGCTGCAACGGCGTCGGCCACGACGATCTGAGTGACCGGCAGGTCGAGCAGCCGTTCCACGATGAGCAGCGCGGCCCCCGAGGCTGCGGCGGCGGGCGCGAACAGGTGTCCGTCGGTGACCGCGCCGGGCTTGCTGATGAAGATGGAGCCGGGTTCGACCAGCCGGGAGTCGGTCTGCACCGAACCGTCAACGAGGTCAGTGGCCGAGGAGGCGCCGGCGAGGTGCAGCGCACCGTTGACGACCTGGCTGATATCGGCCAGGGAGAGGGCGATCATTTACAGCCACCCCGCATCGCGCAGCGCCTGGCGGGAGTCATCCCGGGCCGAATACGGCAGTTTCACGCCTTGTACCTCGTGGTAGTCCTCGTGGCCTGGGCCGGCGTACAGAATGGTGTCTCCTTCGTGTGCGAGTGACAGCGCCGTGCGGAATGCCGCACGTGGGTTGGCCACTTCGTAGAACTCGCCGTCTGGCACGGCTTCGCGCGCTGCTTTCAACAAAACAGCACGGATGCTCGCGGCATCTTCAAACCGCGGATGAAAGTCGGTCACCACCACGATATCGCTGCCCTCGGCGGCGATCCGGCCCATATCGGCGCGTTTGGTGGTGTCGCGGTCGCCGTCGGCGCCGAACAGCATAATGAGTTTACCCGGCGTGAATTTGCGCAAGGCCGCGAGCGTATTGAGGAAGGCATCGGGGCTGTGCCCATAATCGATATAGACCAGCGGCCCGCGATCACCGGAGATGCGCTCCGCGCGGCCGGGGATGAACGCGACAATGCCACCGTCGCGGTTCAGTGTGTGCTGGATGGCGCCGAGGTCGAATCCGCTTTCCACGAGCATGACGATGGCCAGCGCAGCGTTGGCGGCCATGTACCAGCCGAGCAGCGGTACCCGGGTCTGCAGGCGACGGCCGCCCCGGCCCTCGAGCACGAAGTCGGTATGCGTGGCGGACTCCCCCACAACGCTCATGTGCCAGTCGGCGTCGACGTCGGCCAGGTTGCTGATGGTCGTCACCGGGATGCGACATTCGTCGGCGAGGCGCCGCCCCCACTCGGTGTCGACGGTGACGACACCTCGGTGCGACCGGTCGGGCTGGAACAGCTCCAGCTTCGCCTGGAAGTAGTCATCCATCGCCGGGTAGTCGTCGAGGTGGTCGTGGCTGAGGTTGGTGAACGCAGCGATATCGAAGACGAGACCGTCTACCCGGTAGCGACTGAGGGCTTGCGCCGAAACCTCGATGCCGACGGCACGTACCTCGGCCTCGTTCATACGGGCTAGTAAGGCGTGCAGTTCGCTGGCCTCGGGCGTGGTCAGGGAACTCGTGACGGCTAGATCGCCGATACGGCGTTCGGCAGTCGAGGTGAGCCCGGAGACGACGCCAAGTTGGTTCAGAATGCCGAACAACAGGTAGACGACGCTGGTCTTGCCGTTGGTGCCGGTGACCGCGAACAGGGTCGCCGGATTGTCATCGGTGCGATAAATCCAGGCCGCGACGGCGCCCAGCGCGGCGCGGGCATCCGGTGTGACCAAAACCGGCAGACCGCTGGCTGCAGCGAGCACCCCTCCGGCCTCGTCGGTCAAAATGGCCACCGCCCCCGCCTCGGCGGCCGCAGCAGCGAAGGTCGCGCCGTGCAGGTGCGCGCCGGGAACGCCGACATAGAGGTCGCCGGGTTGCACCGAGCTCGAGCTCAAGCTCACTCCGGTGACTTCGAGACCATCGATGTCTCCACGCAGTTCTAGATCAAATTCGGCAACCAATCCCGACAACGACCGCGGAACGGGATGCTCGGGACGGAGAGCCGACGGCGCCGGTTCAGACACGCAGGGCTCGCTTTCTTACCAGGTGGAAGGGAGGTCAGGCGCAGTCGCGCCTGAGGGAACCGCCCGGTACTTTTTCAACACCTGACTCATGATCTCCTGGAAGACCGGAGCCGGTGCGGCAGATGTATTCAGTTTAACAGGGTCGGCGATGCTGACCGAGACGACATACTGCGGATCGTCGGCCGGAGCATAGCCCGACACCGATACCAGATACCCGTTGGAGTACCCACCCTGGCCATCCGGCATCTGCGCGGTTCCGGTCTTGGCGGCGACCCGATAGCCGGGAATGTTCCACTTACTCTGCACCCAACTTTTCTGATACACCATTTCGAGCACGTCGCTGGTGTCCTGGGCTGCCTTCTCCGACAGCACCCGCGTGCCGACCTGGTCTGGCACGTTGGCCATGGTGCCGTCGGCCTGCCGGCAGCCCTCGACCAGCTGCACCGGCATGCGCACGCCGTCGTTGGCGATGGTTTGATAGATGCTCGCGACCTGCAGCGCGGTCGTCGTGAGGCCCTGCCCGAACATCGTGGCATAGCTGGTCTGGTTGTCCCACTCGGCGACCGGATGCAGAATGCCGCCATCTTCTCGGGGAAAGCCGGTCTCGGTGGGCGTGCCAACGCCGAACGCTGTCATGTAGTCGTACCGTTGCTGGTCGGTGAGTTTCTCACCGAACTTGGACATGCCGGTGTTGCTTGAGTCAATCAGCACGCCGGTGAGGGTCATGTGCTGATCCGGGTGCGCGTGGCTGTCGTTGATGTTGGCACCGTTGGCCGGCAGGTACCGGTAGGGCGCGACGATCCCGGTCTCGAGGGTGGCCGCCCCGGCGTCGAGAACGGATGCCATAGTGAGCGCCTTGAAGGTCGAGCCCGGTTCGAAGGACTGGGTGAAGGCGCGGGAGCCGCGATCTTCCGGGTTCTTGGTTCCGCCGACGTTGTTCGGGTCGACCGAGGGATAGTCGGCCACGGCAAGGAGCTTGCCGGTCTTGACATCCTGCACGACCGCGGTCGCCCACGCTGCCCCGGTCTCCTGCGCCCGCGCGGCGAGGGTCTGCTGCACGAACCAGTTGAGATCGGAGTCGATGGTGGTGATGACGTCGCCGCCATCGACGGCCTCGGTACTCGTGACGCTGCTGCCGGGGATGCGCACGCCATCGGCACCCTTCTCGTAGGTTTCTGAGCCGTTGGTCGAGGCCAGGCAGGTGTTCTGTCCGGATTCGAGGCCGGCCTGCGGCACGCCCTCCCCCGACAGGTAACCGAGCATGTTGCCGGCGACGGCCCCGTTCGGGTACACCCGGCTCGGGCTGTTCTCCGAATAGGTCCAGGGAATGTGCAGTTCCTGTACGGCCCGCAGCACGTCGACATCGACTTTCTGGGCGATATAGGCGAAATTCGCCTTGGCGTTGGCTTCGAGGGCGGCCCCAATGGTCAGCAGGATGGCGTCACCGGTTTGACCGGTTGCCGCGCCGATTTCGGCGGCGGCCTCAGCCACCGAGATGACAACCTTCTTGCCGTCGACGGTACGTTTGAAAGGCGTTGCGTTCACCGGGGACATGGTGATGTTGTAGCGCATGACCGTCCCCGCCAGCACGACGCCGTTGGCGTCGACGATCTCACCCCGCGAGCCATAGACGACCTGGCCCACCGAGCGGTTTCCCACGGAGTCGGCGGTGAGCGAATCAGCCTGCACCACCTGGATATCGACGAGCCGCACCAGGAACACGCCGATCACGGCGAACAGCACGACGAGGGTGAAGAAAGTGCGTCGACGGCTGGACCGGGAATTGGTCGGGTTGGTTCGGGCTCCGGTCTGTCGGGCACTGCTGTTGCGCACGCTCATCTGCCCATCATTGTCGACTCGGGGAAACTATCGGGTAGTGGGCGCCGCGAGTCCCGCCGGAACTACCGGTGCGCTCGTGATCGCCAGGGTTTCGCCCGTCCCCGTCGTGTCCTCCGGAAGCGCAGAGAGCGGGGTACTGCCAGCCAACAGGGAGTTGGGAACAAGACTGGCCGCTCCGGCCTGCGAGCCCGACGCTGAGGCGGGAGCGCCCAAAACGGCCCCGTCGGACAAACGGAGGTAGACGGGGTTGGAATTGCTGACCATACCCAGGCCCTCGGCATTGGCAGCAAGGCTCTGCGGGGAGGAGACCCGTACGAGGTCTTCACTCACACTGGCGGCCGTGCGGCCGAGCTCGGACTGGCTCGACTGCAGGCTGGAGATTTCATAGGCACCCTGGGAGATGCCGACACTGAGCAACAGCTGGGCCACGATGATGGCTGCCATGCCGGCCACCGCGGTGAGAGCATAGAAGATGCGCGGGCGCGTGCGGCGATTCGGAGCCGCTGAGACCAGACGAAACCCACGCCGTGCCGGCGCCGCGTAGGGTTCGCGTTCGATTGAAAATGACACGCGTGCCAGGTTGTCGCTCATGCGGCGGCCCTTCTCAATCGTTCAGCGGCGCGCAGTCGAACCGGCGTCGCGCGGGGGTTGAATGCTTTTTCTTCGTCGGAGGCCAGTTCAGCGCCACGCAGCAAAAGGGTGAAGAGTGGTTTGTGTTCGGGCAGTTCCACGGGAAGACCGGCGGGCGCTGTCGAGCCGGATGCCGCGGCGAAGGCCCGCTTGACGATGCGGTCCTCGAGCGACTGGTAGGCCATGACAACGATGCGGCCGCCGACTTGCACGCGGTCGAGCGCGGCCGGAATGGCCCGTTCCAGTACGGCCAGTTCCGAGTTGACCTCGATGCGCAGCGCCTGGAACACACGCTTGGCGGGGTGACCGAGGCGCTGGACGGCGACCGGGGTGGCCTTGGTGATGACGTCGACCAGTTGCGCTGACCGAACGAAGGGAGTCGTTTCGCGGGCTTCGACGATGGCCTTGGCGTAGCGGGCGGAAAGTTTCTCTTCGCCGTAGTCCTGGAAGATACGTTTGAGATCGCGTTCGCTGTAATCGGCGAGGATGCTCTCAGCGGTCAGGCCAGCTGTGCCGTCCATGCGCATGTCGAGCGGGGCATCTTTTGAATAGGAGAAACCACGTTCGACGCGATCGATCTGCAAGCTGGAGACACCAAGGTCGAAGAGCACGCCTGCAACCTCACTGATGCCGAGGCTATCGAGGGCTTCGCCGATACCGTCATAGACGGTGTGCACCAGGTGCACCCGGCCGGCGAAGGCCTTGAGGCGTTCCTCGGCGATGGCGAGGGCTTCGGTGTCGCGGTCTAGTCCAACCAGGGTCAGTTCAGGGAAACGCGCCAGGATCGCCTCGGCGTGGCCCCCCATGCCGAGTGTTGCGTCGACGAGAACGGCGCCGGGTTTTGTGAGCGCCGGGGCAAGCAGCGCAACACAGCGTTCGAGCAGTACCGGGGTGTGAATTTCGTTGCTAGCCATAATGCCGGGCTAGTCCGTGAAGCCTGATTCCCCTCCATTTCGACCTGGCACGGGGGAAGTGTGTCAGGGCAAAAACGGCGGGGAGTCAGGCGCCAGGGGCTAGAAGAGTCCCGGAATCACCTCCTCCGTCGTGTTGGCGTACGAGGTTTCCTGCTCGGCGAGGTACGTGGCCCACGCTTCGCTGTCCCAAATCTCGACTCGGCTGCCAGCACCGATGACGGTCAATTCCCGGTCGAGTCCCGCATAACTGCGGAGGTTGCCGGGGATGGTGACGCGGTTTTGTTTATCCGGTGTTTCCGAGCTCGCGCCCGACAAAAACACCCGGAGGTAGTCCCGAGCCTGCTTGCTCGTGACGGGTGCCTGGCGGATTTTGTCATGCAGCGTTTCGAATTCGCGGGTGCTGAACACGTAGATGCAGTGTTCCTGTCCCCGCGTCATCACCACACCGGTGGAGAGTTCATCCCGAAACTTCGCGGGAAGAATGATGCGACCTTTTTCGTCGAGCCGGGGGGCGTAGGTGCCAAGAAACACGCGCACCCCTTTCTTCCGGCCAGATTCAGGTGTGACTCCACTTTACTCCACCTTCATCCACTGACCTAAGTTTTTTTGAGATCTTTTCTCAAAAAAGCGTCCCGTGCACAGCAAATCGTTGACGAGTAACGGTGGAGGAAAATGGAGCAGCATGGTCAGGAACGCATGCTGACAGGGCCTTTTTGGGCACAAAAAAAGGGCCGATCAGATGATCGGCCCTTCCCAACTGCGAGTTCTTGAACTTTCGGAGCGCGGTGGAGGGCTGGAGTCGGTTGAGATTACTGCCCGTCTTGCCGTCGGTCCCAACGGTCATTCAACCGATCCATGAAGCCCTGGTTGGACTTGGCTTGGGCCGGGCGACGACCGGGTGACGACGGTCCGGGCACCGAACGAATGGCCCGGCCGGGAGTCACGGCGATGAGAACGCCGCCGAACATGATGACGAAGCCGAGGATGCCGAGCCAGAGCTGCGCAATGGCGACGCCGGCGATGAGGGCGACGATGCCAGCTACGGCGAGCAGCACACCGAGCGCGATAGAACGATAGTTCGGGCGAAGCCTGGACACTCCGACGCTGGCGACAAAGTCGGCATCGTTGTGATAAAGGCTGCGCTCCATCTCTTCAAGGAGTCGCTGCTCCTGTTCCGAAAGCGGCATCTCATTCCCTCCAGTTACGGGATCGAGCGGGTGGTTTGACAAATTCGCACCGGGCAAGCTCGACTAGCCTAATTCTAGCCCCGCCGGGATGGCTAGGCTACACGTGTGCCTGAAAGCAAACGCCTGGTCGACTTGGTTCAATCTCGCATCGACGCGTACCTCATGTCCCGCGAGCCAATTGTGACTCTGATCAGCTCCGATTTGACTGCACTCGTCGACTACTCACGGCAGTTTCTCAGCGGTGGAAAACGGTTCCGAGCGCAGTTCTGTTACTGGGGGGCGCAGAGCGTTTTACCGCCTGATTCCGGCCCGGAACAGGTCAGGCCAACAGCGGGCTTGACAGCCCCGGCCGGGTTGGGCGCAATCGTGTCAGCCGCCAGTGCCCTCGAAATTTTTCACGCGGCAGCGCTCGTGCACGACGACATCATCGACAATTCCGATACCCGTCGAGGTGCGCCGAGCGCCCACAAATTATTCGAACGCTTGCACGAGCATGAGGGCTGGGCCGGTGACCCCGCCTCATATGGCCGGGCGTCGGCCATTCTGCTCGGCGACCTGCTGCTGGGCTGGAGCGATGAGCTCCTCGACGAGGGGCTCGAGGAGCTCGCCGATCGGGCCTCCGCCCGGCGTGCCAGGCTCGAGTTCAACTTCATGCGCACCGAGGTCACGGCCGGTCAATACCTCGACATTCTCGAGGAACGCGCCTGGCTGGCCCAGCCGGAGGCGGAACTCCTCGATCGGGCCCTGCGCGTGATCGTCTACAAGTCGGCGAAGTACAGCGTTCAAGCACCGCTCGTGATCGGTGCAGCGCTCGCGGGCGCCTCGACCGTTCAGTTGAACTCGCTGCGCGCATTCGGCCTGCCGCTGGGCATGGCGTACCAGCTGCGCGACGACCTGCTCGGTGTGTTCGGCGACGCCGCCGTGACCGGCAAGCCAAGCGGCGACGACCTGACAGAGGGCAAGCGCACGGTGTTGATCGCACTGGCACGGGAACGCCTGACTGCCACCGACCGAGCATCGCTCGATTCCCAGCTCGGTGACCCAACGCTCGATGCCACACAGATTCGTTCCCTGCAGCAGCTCATCACAGCCAGTGGCGCCGTCGACCGGGTCGAGGCGCTCATCGAATCCCAGGTTACCGAGGCCCTGGCTGCTCTGCACAGCGCGCCCATCGGCACCCGTGCTCGGCAGAAGTTGCTGGAGTTGACCGATCGGGTGACGCGTCGAGCGTTTTGATCGGCAGCGGCAGTACGCCGGCCTGGTGAATCGAACCGCTGTCTAAGCCAGGGCTTGGGCGACCCGACGCACTTCGGCCTTGCGGCCGGCCCGGAGGGCTTCGATCGGCGGCACCCCCAGGCTGTCATCGACCTCGAGTAGCCAGGTCATGGCCTGCATGTCCGTGAATCCGTCGTCGGCCAGCACGAACAGCGTGCCGCGAAGCTCGGGTACGGGAGCGCCGTCTCGCAGGAACAGTGCCGGAACCGACACGACGTTGTCGCGCCGGATGGCCAGGAGGTATTTGTCATCGATCAGGTGCCGCACGCGGCTCTGGCTCATTCCGAGCAGGTTGACTAGGGCAGGAATAGTAAGCCACTCGGGCTCTGAAGACACATCACTCACCCGTTTAGCTTCCCACGATTTGGGGCCGCGGCAAAACTTCACGGCACTATTTAGTCGTGAACGGGCCATCTCAGGTCGCCTGGTCAATTGACTCCCTCTCATAATTGTGAAAACCTCGCTATGGGGAATGCTGCATTCGACCCGAAGCTGTACCCGCTGTCTGGATCACGCGCGTGCGCACAATGAACGGAGCACCATGTCGACCAAGGTGAACACGAATACGGCGAATGCCGCGGCATCCGCCGCTCGAAGTGCGGCCGTTGACGACGCAGGCAGCGTCGCCGTCTCCGGTCGCAGCTTCGTCGGTATCGACGCCGCGGCAAAGCGGCGTGCGAAGAAGCCCAGTGACCTGCGTTCCCTCTCGGCATCGCTGACCGTGCCCATCGTGCTGGTCAGCACCCTCGCGATCAGCCTCAACCTGGCCGCCCCAGCCCAGGCACAGGCCTTGGCGAAGAAGCCGCTCAAGTCCAAGCTCGTCGAGACCAGCCCCATAGGGATGGTGGCCGCGGTGGCCGCTGCCGTCCAGGTTGCCCCTGACCGGTACTCGGTCGTGGATGGCGACACCGTGAGCGGCATCGCCGCCCGGTTCGGCTTGTCGACGGCGGTCGTGCTGGCACTGAACGGTCTCGATTCCCGGGCCCTGATCTTTCCGGGCCAGGTTTTGACCCTGGCCCCGGCGGCGGCGCCAGCCACCGTCGTGGCCGCGCCGGCAGCATCCGCTTCGTACTCGGTGCGAAGCGGCGACACCATCAGCGGCATCGCTGCCGCCCATTCGCTGAAGACCGCCGACATTCTCAGCGCCAACGGACTGAACGGGCGCAGCGTCATCTACCCCGGACAGCTCATCCTCCTCGCGGCGTCTCCAGCGCTGGAGTCGGCGGCGTATGTCGTGCCGGTCACCGAGATCGCCGCAGCAGCCACCCATACCATCGCCATGGGCGACACCATCACCGCAGTGGCTGACGCGGCCGGGGTGAGCGTGCAGGCGGTGCTCGACGCTAATGGCCTGGGCTGGTCGAGCATCATCTATCCGGGACAGGTCTTGACTCTGCCGGTCACGCCGGCACCGGCATCCGTCTCAGCAGCTGCACTAATTCCCGTGGCAACGGCGGGTCTCGTGACTCCGATGTCAGAGGAGATGCGGCAGAACGCCCAGACGATCGTGGCCGTTGGGCGGGGAGCCGGTGTGAGCGATGCCGGTCTCGTCGTCGCACTGGCCGCGGCCGCCCAGGAATCCGGGCTGCGGAATGTGGACTACGGCGATCGGGATTCCCTCGGCCTGTTCCAACAACGCCCGAGTGCCGGCTGGGGTACGCCGGAGCAGGTGATGGATCCCGTGCGGGCCAGCCTCGCCTTTTTCGGCGGGGCAAGCAACCCGAACCCGGACGTGACCCGCGGTCTGCTCGACATCGCGGGTTGGGAGTCGATGACTGTGACCCAAGCTGCCCAGGCCGTGCAAATATCGGCCTACCCGGACTATTACGCCAAGTGGGAAACGTCAGCGCAGGCATGGCTGTCCCAAATCGGCTAGCTTGGCAGTTGACCCTGTGGCCCCCGACTTGGCTGGCGCCCTTCTGCGCGCCGCGCGCCTTGGCCGCCGCCGATTTCCGTAGAATCTAGGAGTGAGCGTTCCTGCGACCGACCCGATGATAGGCCGTCTTATTGACGGCCGGTATCAAGTGCGCTCGCGTATCGCGCGCGGCGGCATGGCCACGGTCTACCTGGCCACCGACCTGCGCCTCGAACGCCGGGTCGCGATCAAGATCATGCATGGCCATCTCGCCGACGACAGCGCGTTCAAGGTCCGCTTCATTCAGGAGGCCCGGTCGGCCGCCCGGCTCGCCCACCCCAACGTCGTGAACGTCTTCGACCAGGGTCAGGACGCGGACATGGCCTATCTCGTGATGGAGTACCTTCCCGGAATCACCCTTCGGGACCTGCTGAAGGATTACGGTCGCCTCACCCCCGAGCAGACGCTCGATATTCTCGAAGCCGTGCTCAGCGGGCTGGCCGCCGCCCACAAGGCGGGTATCGTGCACCGCGATGTCAAGCCCGAGAACGTGCTGCTCGCCGATGACGGCCGCATCAAGATCAGCGATTTCGGCCTGGCGCGCGCGGTCAACAACAACACCGCGACCGGCCAGGCCCTGCTCGGAACCATCGCCTATCTTTCTCCCGAGCTCGTCACCCGCGGTATCGCGGATGCACGCAGCGATATCTATGCCCTCGGCATCATGACCTTCGAAATGCTCACCGGTGAGCAACCCTATGTGGGCGAGGCACCGATGCAGATTGCGTACCAGCACGCCAACGACACCGTGCCGATGCCGAGCAGCAAGGTCGCCTCCGTTCCCCGCGAACTCGACGAACTCGTGCTCTGGGCTACTGCGCGCGACCCAGAAGATCGTCCCCGAGATGCCAGAGTCATGCTCGATCAACTGCATGACGTGAGCGCGCTGGTACGCGACGGTACTCAGGAATTGGCTTTGCAGTCGACCATGGTGCTGCCCGCCAGCCTGCGCACCGGCGCGAACGCGGTTGCGGATGCCGAAACGCAGGTTCTCGGCGCCAAGCTCGCTTCCACCAGACCTCCCGCCGCGACCTTGCTCGGTATTCACCCGGTCGGCACCGGTCCGGTCGATCCGCCCGACAGCGGCGACCTGCTGACGCAGAAAGCACACAAGCGCAAGCGCCGCGGGTTCTGGCTTTTCGCCCTCGTTATTCTCATCGCCGTTGCCCTTGGCGGTACCGGTTGGTATTTCGGTTCGGGCCCGGGGTCAGACGTGTCCGTCCCGAACTTCGTGTCGGCCTCCCCCGAGGCAGCGTCGACGCAGTTGACCGAACTCGGTCTGATCCCGAAGCTCGGCGGCGCATTCAGCGCCACGATCGCCGAGGGGCTCGTCATCGGCACCGATCCGGATACCGGCAGCCGGGTTCCGCAAGACAGCACGGTCACGATCATTGTCTCCCAGGGCCTGCAGCCCATCACGCTGCCCGCCCTGGCCGGTTTGACGCAGGAGGCGGCATCCGCTGCCATCACCGATCTGAAAGCCGTGGTGGGCAGCGTCGATCCGGTCTTCAACGGCGATGTGGCCGAGGGATCACTCATTTCGGCGAGCAAGGAATCTGATGGCGCCGACCTATCGGCCGGCGGCGAGTACTTCGAAGGCCTGACCGTGAATCTCGTCGTGTCGCTCGGCTCCATTCCCAACGTCGACGGCAAGACCGTGGCCGAGGCCACCGACATTCTGGTCGGCAAGAACCTGCTCGTGGTCTCGGGTGAGCAGACGTACAGCGACACGATCGCGGAGGGCGACGTCATCGGCGCGCAGGTGCCCGATGGCACCATTCGCGCGGGCGCTACCCTCACCCTGGTCATCTCCCGCGGCCCAGAGCCGGTCACAGTGCCCAATGTCGTCGGCATGTCCTGGACCGACGGCAAGAACGCCCTGACCGCGCTCGGCTTCAAACTTGCCTACAATCCGGGCGCGGATGCACCGATCTACTCCTCGCTCATTCAAGTAGCATCGACAGATCCAGCAGCCGGTACGTCATTGCCTAAGGGCAGCACGATATCGCTCAAGCCGACGAACCCGTTCGGCTGATCCCGTTCGACTGATCCCGGGCCCACCTTACGGCCGTGGGCCCAGTTTATAAACTGGGCCCACGGACGGGGCCCGGGCCCCGTCCGAAGAGGAGCTAGCGGGCGGCGAGTTCCTCGGCCACCAGGAAGGCGAGCTCGAGGGACTGCATGTGGTTGAGGCGCGGGTCGCAGAGCGACTCGTACCGGGTCGCCAGGGCAGCCTCGTCGATGTGCTCGGAACCGCCGAGGCACTCCGTGACGTCGTCGCCGGTGAGCTCGACATGGATTCCACCGGGGTGAGTTCCAACGGCACGGTGTGCTTCGAAGAAGCCCTTGACCTCGTCGACGACGTCGTCGAAACGACGCGTCTTGTAACCGGTCGGCGTGGTGACGCCGTTGCCGTGCATCGGGTCGCTGACCCACAGCGGCGTCGCTTCGCTGGCCTTGATGGCCTCGAGCAGCGGCGGCAGGGCGTCGCGCACCTTGCCGGCGCCCATGCGGGTGATGAAGGTCAGGCGGCCGGGTTCGCGGTTCGGGTCGAGCTTGTCAACGAGTCGCAACATGTCGTCCGTCGAGGTGGTCGGGCCGAGCTTGACGCCGATCGGGTTGCGTACGCGTGACAAAAAGTCCACGTGTGCGCCGTCGAGGTCGCGGGTGCGCTCGCCGATCCAGATGAAGTGGGCCGAGGTGTTGTACGGCGTTCCGGTGCGCGAGTCGATGCGGGTCATCGGCCGTTCGTAGTCCATCAGCAGGCCTTCGTGGCTGGTGTAGAACTCGGTGCGACGCATGGCCTCGAAGTCAGCACCACAGGCGATCATGAACTTGATCGCGCGGTCGATCTCCTTGGCAACTTTTTCGTACTGCTGGTTGGCCGGGTTAGCGGCAAAACCCTGATTCCAGCTGTGCACCTGGCGCAGGTCAGCAAAGCCACCCTGCGTGAACGCGCGAATGAGATTGAGGGTCGAAGCTGACGTGTGGTACGCCTTGACCAGCCGGTCTGGGTCGGCCTCGCGCGACTCAGGCGTGAACGGGTACCCGTTGACGATGTCGCCGCGGTACGCCGGAAGCGTCACGTCGCCGCGCGTCTCAAAGTCGCTCGAGCGAGGCTTGGCGAACTGTCCGGCCATGCGCCCCATCTTGATCACCGGCATCGAGGCACCATAGGTGAGCACAACGGCCATCTGCAGCACGGTTTTCACGCGATTGCGGATCTGATCGGCCGTGGCGCCGCTGAAGGTCTCGGCGCAGTCGCCGCCCTGCAGCAGAAAGCCCTGCCCGCCCGCGGCCTGAGCGAGCCGGTCGCGCAGAATGTCGACCTCACCGGCGAAAACCAGCGGCGGCTGGGTCTCCAGCTCGGCGGATGCCGCCGCCACCTTGGCCGCGTCGGGCCAGGTGGGCTGCTGCTTGATCGGCAGCGTGCGCCAGTGGTCGAGTCCCGTGATGACAGAGGCTTCTGCGGCAACGATGGGCTCGGTGGGGTCTACCACGGGATAGTTCCTGTTTTCTCTGCTGGGCCGTACAACGTGTACCGACCCGAAATGGATGAGGTGCTGCACCGCTACAAGCGCGGACAGCACTTCAGGCAGCCTATCGCGAAAGGCTGGCCCGCTTCTCCTTGACCGAGGAAGCGTAGACGTCGACGTACTCCTGCGTGCTCAAGCGCTGCAACTCATACATGAGCTCGTCGGTGACGCTGCGCAGGACGAATCGGTCCCCCGCCATGCCCGCGAACCGGGTGAAGTCGAGCGGTTTGCCGATCACAATGCCGATGCGACGCACCCGGGGAACGCGCGTGCCGGTCGGCATCGCCTTCTCGGTATCGATCATGGCCACCGGAATGACCGTCACGCCCGATTCCAGTACCATTCGGGCCACACCGGTGCGTCCGCGATAGAGGCGAGCGTCGGGGCTGCGGGTGCCCTCGGGATAGATGCCGAGGATACGGCCCTCGCCGAGCACTCGCAGGCCGGTGTTCAGCGAATCCTCCGAGGCCTTACCGCCGGAGCGATCGATGGGGAGCTGCCCCGCCGCGGTGAGAAACTGCCGCGTGGCCCAGCCTTTGAGACCCGTGCCGGTGAAATAGTCGCTCTTGGCGAGAAACGCAACACGGCGCGGCACGACGAGCGGCAGAAACACCGAGTCGATGAACGACAGGTGGTTGCTGGCTAAGATCACCGGGCCGGTCCTCGGAATGTTCTCCAGGCCGATGATCCACGGGCGAAACAGCGAGAGCAATAACGGGCCGATGACGATGTTCTTCATGACCCAATAGAACATTCGCACTCCTTTATCCGACCTCGAAAGCTTAGTCCGCCTGCCACAGCAAAGTAGATGCCGCGCCCGGCCCCGCCCACGGCATCCGTTCAGCGCACCGCGTGTATTCGGGCGAGGTCGGCCGCGCCGACCACACCGGCGTCATTGACGAGCTGGGCAATGGCGAACTCCGCTTCCGGATGGTAGCCACGGGCGGGGAGAAAATCGAGGTAGGCCGCGCGAATCGGCTCGAGCAACAGGTCGCCAGCCGCGGCTACTCCCCCGCCGAACACGAACACCTGCGGATCGAGCACGGCGCCGAGGCTGGCGCAGGCTTGCCCGAGGGCACCGCCCAGCTGACGCAGTGCCGCGAGAGCGCCGCCGTCGCCGTCCTGAATCAGCCGCCCCACCTCTTTGCCGGTGAGTTTGCCGCGTCGTTCACGGACTGCGGCCAGGCCCAGGCCGATACCGCCGGCATCGGCGAATTCGTTGGCGATCCGCAGCAGCGCCCGACCTGAGCCGTACTGCTCCAGGCAGCCATGGGCTCCGCAACCACAGGGAAGCCCGTCCGGAACGACCCGGAGGTGACCCAGTTCGGCGCCCGCGCCGAAACCTCCGCGGAACAGGGCGTTGCCCGTCACGATCGCGCCGCCCACGCCTGTTCCGACGGTCAGGGTGACCATGTCGGTGTACGCGCGACCGGCACCGAAGCGAAACTCCGCCCAGCCGGCCGCGTTGGCATCGTTTTCGATAATGATGGGCAGGTCGAGTCGAGCCTCGAGCTTGTCGCGGAACGGCTCATTGCGCCAGTTGATATTCGGTGCGTAGTACACGGTCGACTGGGCGGAGTCGATGAAACCGGCGGCAGCGACCCCGGCAGCAACAACGTCTTCGCCCTCGGACAGCGCCAGCACCATCGCCACGACGGCATCTTCGATCTCATCCGGGTTGCCCGGCGTGGTCGGCTGCCGGTCAGACCGGATGATGGTGCCCGCCTCGTCGACCAGTGCTCCGGCAATTTTGGTGCCCCCGATATCGATACCTATGGCGCGCACGGGCCACCTTTCTTTCTCGGCCTGAGGAAAGCTGCGTCCGTGGGCCGGACCGCCACGCAGGACACCGTCTAGAGTGTACTAAACCAGTTTGCCGCTGGACGAAACACCCGCTCACCGAAGGATTCTCTCGCGACTGCGCGGTGGGTACGTTCAGCCGGTACCAAAGGAGTTGCCGTGAAACAGTTTGATATGCCCGCCGTCGTTCCCGCCGATCCTGGCGCCAACATCACCGATCTTCTGATGGATCGTCTTACCGCGACTCCCGATCTGGCACTGTTCTCACTGCCACGTGGCGGCCAATGGCAACCCGTCACCACTCGGGAGTTTCATGCGCAGGTCGTGGCGTTGGCCAAAGGCTTCGTTGCCGCCGGCATTGAGCCCGGCGACAAGATCGGGCTCATCTGCAAGACCCGCTACGAGTGGACCTTGATCGACTTCGCGGTATGGTTCGCCGGAGCAATTCTGGTGCCGGTCTACGAGACCAGTTCACCCAAACAGGTGCAGTGGAACCTGAGCGACTCCGGCGCCATGGCGGTCATCGTCGAAACCGCCGATCACTTCACCCGCTTTGATGAGGTGCATCCGGAGCTGCCCGACATCCGCTCGGTCTGGCAGATCGATCTGGGCGACCTCGACAAGCTCGTCGCCGGGGGCGTCGTCGTGACGGATACGGAAATCGAACGCCGCCGTAATCTCGCCGTGGGCGATGATATGGCGACCCTCATCTACACTTCCGGTTCGACCGGCAAGCCCAAGGGCTGCGTGCTCACCCACGCGAACTTTCTCGAGACCAGCCGCAATGCCGCGGTCGCGCTCAAGGAGGTACTGGTTCACCCCGAAGGCGCCTCGACCCTCTTGTTCATCACCACCGCCCACGTCTTCGCGCGTTTCATCTCGGTCTTGTGCGTGCACGCGGGGGTGCGGGTCGGCCACCAGGGCGACACCAAGACGCTCCTGGCCGCGCTGGGCAGCTTTCAACCGACCTTTTTACTAGCGGTACCTCGGGTCTTCGAAAAGGTCTACAACTCGGCCCAGCAGAAGGCCATCGCCGGCGGTAAGGGCAAAATCTTCGATGCTGCCGCGCATGTGGCGGTCGAGCATTCCCAGCTGGTGCAGGCGGGAACATCGATTCCGCTCGGGATGAAGATCAAATTCGCGCTGTTCGACAAGCTGGTTTACAGCAAATTGCGTGCCGCCATGGGCGGCAAGGTCGTCTGGGCGGTCTCCGGCTCCGCCCCGCTCGGCGCCCACCTCGGCCACTTCTTCAAGAGCCTCGGCATCGTCATTCTGGAGGGCTACGGCCTGACCGAAACGACTGCCCCCGCCAATGTGGGCCTGGCTACGCGGGCCAAGATCGGCACCGTCGGACCCCCACTGCCGGGCGTCTCGGTACGCGTCATGGACGACGGCGAGATCGAGGTCAAGGGCGTCAACGTTTTCAAGGAGTACTGGAATAACCCACAAGCCACCGCAGACACTTTTAACGACGGCTGGTTGAAGACCGGCGACATCGGCGACTTCGATTCCGACGGCTATCTCACCATCACCGGGCGTAAGAAAGAGATCATCGTCACAGCCGGTGGCAAGAACGTGGCACCGGCCGCGCTGGAAGACCCCATTCGCGCGAATCCGCTCATCAGCCAGGTCATCGTTGTGGGCGACCAAAAGCCGTTCATCGGCGCGCTCATCACCCTCGACCCCGACATGCTGCCGGTCTGGCTCAACAACAACCGCGAGGATGCCGGCATGTCGCTCGCGCAGGCATCCGTCAACAAAGCCGTGCTCGCCGAAGTCCAGCGCGCAGTCGACCATGCCAACGAGGGTGTGTCGCGGGCGGAGTCGATTCGCAAATTCACGGTGCTCGCTCTTGAGCTCACCGAGGACAGCGGGCACCTGACGCCGAAAATGAGCATCAAACGCAACGTTATTCTGCGTGATTTCGGCGGCGAGATCGACGCGATGTATTCGGGGGCGCCGGTGACCGAGGGCATCTCGCTGCGCGAGTAGCGTGGCCGCTGGGCTCCGCCCTCATTTCACAGGCACTCAAGACTTCGCTCGGTCCACCTGTGGTTGCGGGGCTAAAACCAGGTGGACTCCCGGATTTCCTTCATCGCGGCCTTGCGGTTGGTTTTGTCGAGGCGGTCGATGTAGAGAAAGCCGTCGAGGTGATCGGTTTCGTGTTGCAGGGCTTGCGCCATGATGCCGGTGCCGGAGAGTTCGACCGGATTGTTGTCGAGGTCGATGCCGGTGACTCGGGCGAACGGGTAGCGCTTGGTGGGGTACCAGAGGCCGGGAACGGAGAGGCAGCCCTCGTCGACGAGTTCGGGTTCGCCGGAGAGTTCGACGACCGTGGGGTTGAGAATGTAGCCGATGACACCGTCGACGTTGTAGCTGAAGGCGCGCAGGTTGGTTCCGATCTGCGACGCTGCAACGCCGGCCCGACCGGGCAGTCGCACGCTGTCGATCAAGTCCTGTACGAGACCGCGTACCCGGTCGTCGATCCTGTTGATGGGATCGGAGACGGTCTTCAGCACCGGATCTCCGAAGAGACGGATCTGGCGTTCGGGCACGGGGAAGCTCCTCGGTAGGGCGGCTGGTGAACGGCGAGTGAGTCGGCGGCCGGCTAAAGGTTGCGGTCGGCGGGGAGGCCCTCAACGACGAGCTCGGCGAGGGTGCGTGCGGCCAGCCGAGTGATCGGCTTCAGGTCCTTGTACGACACGACGCTGCCGGCGGCGAGTTGCGGGTCGTAGGGAATCCGCACGATTTCGCGCACGCGGGAGCGAAAGTGCGCCTCGATCTCTTCAAGCCGAACCAGATTAGTGCCCTGGGTGGCCGTGTTGATCGCGACGATCGCGTTACGCACCAGCTCGCCGTATCCGTTTGCTTCGAGCCAGGTGAGCGTCTCAGAGGCCAAACGTGCCTCGTCGACGCTGCCGCCGGAGACGATCACGATGGAGTCGGCGCGCTGCAGCGTAGCCCGCATGACCGAATGCACGATGCCGGTGCCGCAGTCGGTGAGCGCGATCGAGTAGTACCGGGCGGCCAGATCGGCGACGACGTTGTAGTCGTTCTCATCGAATGCTTCCGAGAGCAACGGGTCAGTATCGGAGGCAAGAATGTCGAGGCGGGTCTCGTCGCGGGAGACCAGAGAGGAAAAGTCAGTGAAGTTGCCGATCGACGCGGCCTTCGAGACGACGTCGCGAACAGTCGAGCGTGTCTGCTTGCTGACGCGTTCGGACAGCGTGCCGCGGTCGGGGTTGGCGTCGATGGCAATAATGCGGTCGTCGCGGGCGTCGGCCAGGGCCATGCCGAGCAGGGTCGTGACGGTGGTCTTGCCCACGCCACCCTTGCGGGTGAGGATCGGCACAAACCGCGTACCGCCGTCAAACTGGCGACGAATGCGCTCATCCATTTCTTTATACGCCCGCACCTTGGCGGAGTCACCGAGGTTGACCAGGTGCAGCGTCAGCGCGTAGACAAATTCAGGCCAGACGCCCTGCGGCGCTTTGCGGGTCTTGCGGTTGACCGCGAGCAGGCGATCAGACGTGAGCATGGACGCGGACTCGGGGGCTGTGCTGTTTTCGGTGCGGATGCGGTCGCGCCGGACAGAAGAGGCAGCATCCGCTCGTGAAAGTGATTCGATGGCAAAACTGGCGCCGGCTGCTCGGGTCGGCGCTGGCGTTGAGATTTCGACGGTGTGCGTGGATGGGGCCGACACGATACGCGTTGTCTCGATTCCGTTGCCCGCTACAAAAGACGGCCGAACGGCTGCAGCCACCGAGCGTCGGGGCCCGAACGTCACCTCGATCGGAACGCTCAGGCTCTCGGGCAATGACGCGGCGAGGTTGTCGATCGTGTGCGGCGGTAGCTCACTGTGGTAGTCGTCACCCTGCGTGTCGAAATTATCGCGCTCGTCGCGGGTTCGCTTTGCGGCAGACACCGGGCGGGCGGGCGCGCTCTGGTCGTCAGTACGTTTGTCTGGCACGGTACATCCTCAACTGGTCGATATCGGCATTAATCTTAGCGTGGACGCACCGTCACGAGCAGATCGCCCGCATCGACCTGCTGGGTGAGCGGGATGGCGACGCGTTCGATGGTCCCGGCGATGGGCGAGGTAATCGCCGCTTCCATCTTCATGGCTTCGATCGAAGCGACGCTTTGGCCAGCTTCGACGTGCGCGCCCTCCTCGACCTGCAGGGTGACCACGCCGGAGAAGGGTGCGGCGATCTGGCCGGGCTGGTTGGCATCAGCTTTCTCGGCGGCCTTGGTCTGCACGGTGATGCTGGTGTCACGCACGAACACCGGGCGCAGCTGGCCGTTGAGAATGGTCATAACGGTGCGCATGCCCTTGTCGTCGGCTTCACCGATCGCTTCAAGGCCCACGTAGAGCCGCACACCCTTGGCGATTTCGACGGCGTGCTCCTGGCCCTGCTGAAGGCCGTAGAGGTAGTCGACGGTATCGACAACCGAGAGGTCGCCGTAGCTCTCCCTGACTTGTTGGAATTGGCGGGTCGGCGCGGGGAACAACAACTGGTTGAGCATCGCGCGACGTTCGAGGCTCGAGGCGCCGAGCGCGGCGCGCTCCCCCGCGGTGATCTCGGTGATGCCGACGCGCACTTCACGTCCCGCGAGTACCTTGGAACGAAACGGCTCGGGCCAGCCGCCGGGCAGGTCCCCGAGCTCGCCCGCCATGAAGCCGATGACCGAGTCGGGGACATCGTAGTTGCCCGGGTTTTGCTCGAAATCGGCCGGATCGGCCTTCACCGCGGCCAGGTACAGGGCCAAGTCACCGACCACCTTCGACGAGGGAGTGACCTTGGGCACCCGGCCGAGGATGCCGTTCGCGGCGGTATACATGTCTTCGATGAGTTCGAAGTGGTCGGCGAGCCCGAGCGCGACGGCCTGGGTGCGCAGGTTCGACAGCTGGCCGCCTGGAATCTCATGCGAGTACACCCGGCCGGTCGGTGCCGACAGGCCCGATTCGAACGGAGCGTAGAGGGTGCGCACGGCTTCCCAGTAGGGCTCGAGGTCAGTTGTGGCCCGGAGCGAAATACCCGTGTCGCGTTCGGTGTGGGCGAGAGCGGCTACGAGGGAGGATGCAGACGGCTGGCTGGTCGTGCCGGCCATGGGAGCGGATGCCACATCGACAGCGTCGGCGCCGGCCCGGGCTGCGGCCAGCAGCGTCGCGAGCTGGCCACCCGGAGTGTCGTGGGTGTGCACGTGAACGGGCAGGTCGAAGCGTTCCCGGAACGCCGCCACGAGCTTCTCAGCGGCGCTCGGCCGGAGCAACCCGGCCATGTCCTTGATGCCGATCACGTGAGCGCCGCTTTCGACGATCTGATCGGCCAGGCGCAGGTAGTAGTCAAGGGTGTAGAGCTTTTCGGCCGGGTCGAGCAAATCGCCGGTGTAACAGACGGCCACCTCGGCCAGCGCGGAACCGGTAGCAAGCACGGCATCGATAGCCGGCCGCATCTGCGACACGTCGTTCAGGGCATCGAAGATGCGGAAGATGTCCACACCCGTGGCGGTCGCCTCGCGCACAAACGCGTCGGTGACCTCGGTCGGGTACGGGGTGTAACCCACAGTGTTACGGCCGCGCAGCAGCATCTGCAGGTTGATGTTCGGCAGGGCCTCGCGCAGGCTCGCAAGGCGTTCCCAGGGGTCTTCGCCAAGAAAACGCAGCGCCACGTCGTAGGTTGCGCCGCCCCACGCTTCGACCGAGAGCAACTGCGGCGTCAGCCGGGCGACATAGGGCGCCACGGCCACGAGGTCCTTGGTGCGTACCCGTGTCGCCAGCAGCGACTGGTGGGCATCCCGGAAGGTGGTGTCGGTCACGGCCAACGCGGTCTGCGCGCGCAGATCAGCGGCGAACCGGGTCGGTCCGAGCAGTTGCAGCTTCTGTCGGGAACCGTCGGGGGCTGGCTGGGTGATGTCAAGCTGTGGCAGCTTGTCACGCGGGTGCGCCGTGGTCGGCGGCGCGCCGTTGGGCTGGTTGACGGTGACCTCGGCCAGCCAGTTGAGAATCTTGGTGCCACGGTCCTTGGACTCCCGACCGCGCAGCAGCTCCGGGCGCTCGTCGATGAACGAGGTACTGAGGTCGCCAGCTGCGAAGTCCGCGTCGTCGAGCACGGCCTGCAGGAACGAAATATTGGTGGAGACGCCGCGGATTCGGAACTCGGCCAGCGCGCGCTTGGACCGCACGACGGCGGCCGCATAGTCGCGGCCTCGGCAGGTGAGTTTGGCGAGCATCGAGTCGAAGTGCGGGCTGATCTGCGCGCCCGTGTTGATGGTTCCACCATCCAGGCGGATGCCGGCGCCGCCGGGTGAACGATAGGTGGTGATTTTACCGGTGTCGGGGCGGAACCCGGCCGCGGGGTCTTCAGTTGTGATGCGGCACTGCAGGGCCGCGCCGCGCAGGCGGATCTCCCCCTGGGTCAGACCGATCTGTTCGAGGGTCTCCCCCGCCGCGATGCGCATCTGCGCCTGCACGAGGTCGACATCGGTGACCTCTTCAGTCACGGTGTGCTCCACTTGGATGCGGGGGTTCATTTCGATGAAGACGTGCTGCCCGGCGCGTTCCCCAACGGTATCGAGCAGAAACTCGACGGTCCCGGCGTTGACGTAGCCGATCGACCGGGCGAACTTGATGGCGTCAGCGTAGAGCTGAACCCGAATTTCATCGCTCAGGTTCGGCGCCGGAGCGATTTCAATCACTTTCTGGTGCCGACGCTGCACCGAACAGTCGCGCTCGAACAGGTGCACGGTCTCGCCGGAAGCGTCCGCCAGAATCTGCACCTCGATGTGCCGGGGCCGCAGCACCGCAGCCTCCAGGAACATCGTCGGGTCGCCAAAGGCACTGGTGGCCTCACGCATGGCCTCTTCAAGCGCTCCCCGCAACTCGCTTTTCTTCGCCACCCGGCGCATGCCACGCCCGCCACCGCCGGCGACGGCCTTGGCAAAAATGGGAAAGCCGATCTCATCGGCCTGGCTGATCAAGAGTTCGACATCGGTCGACGGCTGCGTCGACTTCAATACCGGTACGCCGGCCGCGATGGCGTGTTCCTTTGCGGTGACCTTGTTGCCGGCCATTTCGAGTACGTCAGCGCCCGGGCCGATGAACGTGATGCCGGCAGCGGCGGCTGCATCGGCTAGCTCCGGGTTCTCCGACAGAAAGCCGTAGCCGGGGTAGATGGCGTCGGCGCCACATTCCTGGGCAACGCGAATGATTTCACTCACGTCGAGATAGGCCCGAACCGGATGCCCCACCTCACCAATCTGGTACGCCTCATCCGCCTTCAGGCGGTGCAATGAATTGCGATCCTCGAACGGAAACACCGCCACGGTCTTTGCTCCGAGCTCGTAAGCCGCGCGCATGGCACGGATCGCGATCTCGCCGCGGTTGGCAACAAGGATTTTTTCAAACATGCAAGCCTTTCGAGGGCGTACTCAGCGCACAGCTAACGGTTAGGTTCTCTAACACTAGTGAAGGTAACGTTGTTACTCATGCACGTACTCAGCGTAAGTTCCCTTAAGGGTGGTGTCGGCAAGACCACTGTGACCCTTGGTCTGGCTTCCGCTGCCTTCGCCCGTGGCGTGCGAACACTCGTCGTGGATCTCGATCCGCAATCCGATGTGTCCACCGGTATGGATATCCAGGTCGCCGGTCACCTCAATGTTGCCGATGTCCTCGGTTCTCCCAAAGAAAAGACGGTTCGCGCGGCGATCGCCCCGAGCGGATGGACCCGCAACCGCCCAGGCACCATCGACGTCATGATCGGCAGCCCGTCGGCGATCAATTTTGACGGACCGCACCCGAGCATTCGCGATATCTGGAAACTCGAAGAAGCGCTTTCGACGATTGAGAAGGACTATGAGCTCGTGCTCATCGACTGCGCTCCCTCTCTGAACGCCCTCACGCGCACCGCCTGGGCTGCGAGCGACCGTGTCGCCGTCGTCACCGAACCCGGCCTGTTCTCGGTCGCTGCTGCCGACCGTGCGCTGCGTGCGATCGAAGAGATTCGTCGTGGCCTGAGCCCCCGTCTTCAGCCGCTCGGTATTATCGTGAACCGGGCCCGTTCGGCTTCGCTCGAACACCAGTTCCGCATCAAAGAATTGCGCGACATGTTCGGGCCGCTCGTGCTGAGCCCGCAGCTACCGGAGCGCACGTCCCTACAGCAGGCGCAGGGCGCCGCAAAGCCCCTGCACATCTGGCCAGGGGACAGTGCACTCGAAATGGCCGGCTACTTCGACCAGCTGCTCGACCGGGTGCTGCGTACAGCGCGCATCGGTGAGTACGCCGAGGCTCCAGCGGTCTGACCGGTTTCTTCTTCGGCTCTTCGGGGCCGGTGAATCGCGTTTTGGTCGGTGCAGATTTCTGGTGCGATTCGACGTGGAGATATTTTCTTCGCGTCCCATGACGATTGCACGGCCGCCTCGCGGCCTGGCCCAACAGTGTTTCTCAACGGAGCACAGGAACCGTTGCCTGAAGGAGCAAACGCGGCGTGATGAACGCGGCGTGCCAAGCGCTGAGCTGAGGAGCGAATGACAGGTTGCAGTCGCGCTCCGTGATGCGCCCAAGCGAGAGCGGTGGCGCTAGGAGATTTTGCGGGTGCTCCGTCGGGCGGCGAGCTCGTCGGCGGAGTCAACGGCCTGCACGTCGAGTTCGACCAGGCTTGTCTCCACCTCGCGAAGCACTTTGCCCACGGCAATGCCGAAGACGCCCTGGCCACGGCTGACGAGGTCAATGACCTCGTCATTCGAGGTGCACAGGTAGACACTCGCGCCGTCGCTCATCAGCGTGGTCTGCGCGAGGTCGCTGACGCCTGATTCGCGCAGTTGGTTGACCGCCGTGCGAATCTGCTGAAGGGAGATGCCCGTGTCGAGCAGCCGCTTGACGAGCTTGAGTACGAGAATGTCACGGAAGCCGTACAGGCGCTGTGAGCCGGAACCAGCCGCTCCGCGCACTGTGGGCTCTACCAGGCCCGTGCGGGCCCAGTAGTCGAGCTGACGGTAGCTGATGCCGGCCGCGCGCGCAGCGACAGCACCGCGGTAGCCGCAGTTCTCATCAAGCTCGGGCATGCCATCGGTGAACAGCAGTCCTAACGAGTAACGCGTAGCGTCAGCGTCAGGCTTGAGCTCACTCATAGGGGTTGCCTTTCGGGGGTTACGTGGTGCCGTGACTGTAGCTGCAGTGAAGCAAGCCTGGATCACTGTGGTGCTGAATTAACTGTGGTGCTGAATTAACTGTGGTGCTGAATTGACTGTGGTGCTGAATTGGACTCATGCGGTACAGCTGGTGATGCGAAAAAAATCTGCTGTGCTTCTCACTCTCTACGGTACCGAGGCGAAGACCGTGCGCGCTGACATTCGCGTAATGGTTTTGGCGTGTCGATCGAGTGCAGGCAGACGCGTAGACGAGCGAGTGCACTATACCGGCGGCAGTCCAGCTGTGCGCCTGCGCCAGTCTACGACCTACTGGGTCAGTCGGCCCAGTGCTGACCGAATCAAGCTGCCGCGAATAATCTCGAGCTGCCCGGCGATCTCGACGGCCATTTCAGCCGCCTTCGCCCGGCTGGAGGCGTCTTTGCGGCGGGAGAGCGGTACCAGCGCGCTTTCGATGAGGCCGAGTTCGCGTTCAGCCGCCCCGCGAAAGCCCCGAAGATGCCGTGGCTCGATCCCACTGCGTTGCAGTTCGACGAGGGCGCGCAAGACGTGCAGCACGCCGTCGCCGTAATGTTCGGCGGGCAGAATGATTGATGCGGATACGGCGTCATGGAGCAAAGTGGCGGAGGCTCCGGCCTCGCGCAGCAAGTCGTCGCGGGTCAAACGTCGCAGCGTGCCCAGCATGGACGGCCCGGGAGTGGTTCCGCCCGGCAGCACTGGTGCCAGTCCGGCATCCAGATCAGCAAGATAGGAGCGGATGACTTTCAACGGCAGGTAATGATCGCGCTGCATCGACAGGATCAGTCTCAGGCGATCGACGTCGCTCGCGCAAAATTTGCGATAGCCGGATTCCGTGCGAGCCGGCGCGACGAGGCCCTGTTCCTCGAGGAAGCGCAGTTTCGACGGGGTCAGATCGGTGAATTCCGGGGTAAGTCGGGCGAGCACCTGGCCGATACTCAGCAGCGTCGCTGATCCCGCAGCTTGCCCGTGAGCTGCCGACGAAGACACAGACACGGACCGAGCCTGGGCAGAGTTTGCCGCCACTACTCGCTCGTCGCGCGGGCGAGGTCGAGGCGCGAAGCGTAGAAGGTGAGGCGGAACTTACCAACCTGCACCTCGGCGCCATCGGTCAGAGCAGCCGTTTCGATCCGTTCCCCGTCGAAGTAGGTGCCGTTGAGCGAGCCGAGGTCTTTCACCGTGAACGATGTGCCGTTGCGCAAAAACTCGGCGTGTCGACGCGACACCGTGACGTCGTCGAGAAAAATATCAGCATTGGGGTGGCGTCCCACGCTCGTGAGGTCGGCGTCGAGCAGAAAGCGGGCGCCGGCATTGGGCCCGCGGCGCACGACCATGAGCGCCGACCCCGAAGGCAAAGCCGCGATGGACTCCTGCTCTTCCACGGTCACATTGGAATCGATGAACGCGATCTGGGTGGCGAACTCTTGGTTGAAGTTCATGGTGGTGTCGGTGCTGAGCATGTCGTGAACCGTCGTCGATTCGCCGGTCGTCTCGTCCCGGGTCGCGCCAGAAGTGGAGGATGCTGGGGTGGACTGCGCCTTGCTGGGCATTGCTTCGCCTGTCGTCGGGTTTTCGGGCTGATCTGCGGGCACGGGCTCGTTCTGCTCCTTGGAATTATTTTTTCCGGATAGCTCGACCATCATGCACCTCCTATCAATCCAGCGTATCGGAAGATACACCCGGGGCGCCCCTCGGCAATCGAATCACCCGCATCGTTTCACCGGCGTAGACGATGCCAGCCCACCAGTACAGAAAAGCGCCCCACAGGCCAAACGCCCACCCCACCGGCTGCGACCACCACTCCAGTTGAGGAAAGGCCTGCCCGAGCATGATCATCGGCAGTGCGTAGAACAAGCAGAAGGTAGCAATCTTGCCCAGGTGGTGAACTGGCAGCGGGCCAAACCCAAAATTGGCGAGGATGATCCCCAAAGCCAGCAGAAAGATGTCGCGACCAACTACGACCAGCACAATCCACCACGGAACCAGATCACGCCAGGCAAGCCCGATCAAAGCGGCAAAGATATAGAGGCGATCGGCGGCCGGATCCAGCAGCTGCCCGAGGCGAGTGATCTGGTTCCAGCGCCGTGCGAGAAAACCGTCGAGCCAGTCGGTGACACTGGAGATGCTGAGCACGACCAAGGCCCAGGCATCTTCTCCCTGAACGAGGAGCACGAGAAAAACCGGCACCAGTACCAGCCGCAGAAGGCTCAGCACATTGGGTAAGGTCAGCACCCGGTCGCTCACCATCTCGTTCGCTCCCCCCGTCACGGTTCGAGTCTATCGAATGGGCTAGATTCAGCCGAGCCGCCCCCGCAGTGCGGGCCAGCTGTCGGCAAAACCAGGATGGAGGGCGAGGAGGTCAACGGTATCGGCCGATACCCAGCGCAGGGCGATGCTCTCCTGATCGCTGATGACAGGTACAAATTCCTCAGTCGCCTCCACTACAACGGTGGTGTACGACCAGAATCCCAGGTCGAGCAGAGACGTGAATTTAACCTCCACCAAATGGGCTGGCACGCCGGCTTCCTCCCGAGCTTCGCGCAGGGCGGCGTTGACCGCGGTTTCGTTTTCGTGGCGGGCACCACCGGGCAGCCCCCAGGTGTCGCCGAAATGGCTCCACAGCGCACGATGCTGCAGCAACACACCCAAGCGGGGGTGGTGCACGAGTAGTCCGGCGGCACCGAACCGGCCCCAGAATTTGCGGCCGTCGGGAGCGTGCACCCACGCGTCACCGCTGTCCCGGTTGGGGCTGGCTGGGGGGATCGCAGCCCCGTGCACGCTGCTTGCATCGACACCCGAACTGTCAGTCATGCTCCAAGCATGCCCCACACACGCCCGAGATGCATGCGAAACATTGTCCGGTGTCCTAGATCGACATGATCGCGTGCACCGGCGCAGTGCCGAGCCGTTCACGGCCGTGCAAGTCGGTGAGCTCGAGCACGACACCGACTCCGGTGAGGGTATAGCCGGCCCGCTCGATGAGGCGGCTCGTGGCTGCAATGGTGCCGCCGGTGGCGAGCACATCGTCCAGGATGAGTACGCGAGTACCGGCCGAAAGCTGCCCGACTTCGAGTTCAAGCCGAGCCGAGCCGTACTCCAGGTCGTATTCTTCGATCAAGACAGTGCCGGGCAATTTGCCGCCTTTGCGCACGGCCAGCACGGCCGCATTGGCCGCATAGCCGACGGCGGCCGCCAGGAGAAAGCCGCGTGCTTCGATACCGGCCACAGCGTCGAACTGCCCGCGGTGCTGATCGGCGAGGTCATCGATAATCGCGCGGAAAGCGACGGCATCGGCAAAAACCGGGTTGAGGTCGCGGAACAGAATGTTCGGCTGCGGAAAGTCGGGATAGGAGGCCAGCAGAGCCTCGACGTGGGCGGCGGCCAATGACGGCGAAGCGTCGGGTGCAGAGAGATGAGTCACTGATTCATCTTAAGCGGCACTGGTGTCAGTGGCAGAACGGCCGTCAGAACTCGGCAGACTGCTCGACGGTGATCGCTTCAGAACGTGGCATGACGGCGATGGCGCTCATTGCTTCGAGAAAATGCACTACGGCTGCCTGCTGGTCGGCCGTGAGATCGAGCGCGACCTTCATCAGCTGCTTGTGGGTGCCCGACAGCGCGCGTCGGATCTGGATGTGCGATGCCTGCGTGGCGTACAGCCGTTGGGCACGACCGTCGTCTGGATTCACCTCGCGGCGAATGTGGCCGGAGGCCGTGAGCCTGGAGAGGAGTTTCGCCGTGGCGGCAGAGGAGATATTCAAGAATTCGCTCAAATGCTTCGGGCTGGCAACCTGGTTCTGGCGTTCGCAGGCGATGAGATGACGAATGGCCATCAGGTCGGTTTCGTTGATGCGCATGTCATTCTGAGCGCGACGACGCATCGCGGCGTCAGCAACTCGAAATCGGCGCACGGCGCGTAAAACATCCATTGCCGAAGAAACTCCAGCATTCTTGGGGTCGTACCAGTACATCTCTGGTTCTAGAGGGATACTCTCTTTGTGGAACATGTACTCATGGTAACGTGGGAAGTTGCTAACCTGGTTAGTTATTCCAATCATGGCCAGTTGAACCGAGAAGGGGAGCCAACGTGGAGTCCGCAAACGCTCTTGATGAACACGTAATCCTCCTCGATGAGAAGGGGCGTCACATCGGCACCGCGCCGAAGTACAGCGTGCACGGATTAGACACCGCGCTTCATCTGGCGTTCTCCTGCTACGTCCTCAACCCGCTCGGCGAGGTGCTGGTCACCCGCCGCGCGCTGACGAAGAAGGCGTGGCCGGGAGTGTGGACCAACTCGGTCTGTGGGCACCCGCTGCCCGCTGAGCCACCGACGCACGCTGTCACCCGCCGGGCCGACTATGAACTCGGGCTCGAGCTCGACAATATCGACGTCGCCCTCCCCTCGTTCCGATACCGTGCCACCGACAGTGGCGGCATAGTCGAAAATGAAATCTGCCCGGTCTACCTCGCCACAACCCAGCAGGAGCCAACGCCGAACCCTGACGAGGTCGCCGAGTACGCCTGGACCCGACCAGCGGATCTGTACCGTGCGGTTACGGATGCCCCGTGGGCGTTCAGTCCGTGGATGGTGCTCCAAATGCAGCAGCTGGACAATTTTCGTGCTTGACACCGTCGCGGCGGGCGTCGAGACCGAATTAGCCCGTTTTTTCGCAGCGGCACGACTGCGTGCGAGTGACTACGGTGAACACTATGTCGCCCTGTGGGATTCTCTGGAGCAGGCCAGTAGCGGCGGTAAACGAGTACGGCCCGCCCTCGTGCTCGCCGCCTATGCCGGTTTCGGTGGGCGCGATCAGACCCTCGTGTCACCGGTCGCGGTGAGCTTTGAATTGCTGCACACGGCGTTCCTGATTCATGACGACGTGATCGACCACGACCTGGCCCGGCGCGGAGTCGCCAACATCGCCGGACGCTTCACTGACCGGGCTCTGGCGCACGGAGCCTCCGCTGATCAGGCCGGTGTCTGGGCGGCCGCTGCGGCCATTCTCGCCGGCGACCTCGCGTTGAGTGAAGCGCATCGCGCGCTGGCCAAACTGCCGCTCGACGTGCCCACCAGGCTGCGACTGGTTGACCTGCTCGACCGAGCGGTCTTCGTCTCGGCCGCCGGGGAGTTGGCCGACGTCACCAACAGCTCTGCGCGGCATCCTCTCACCATGGCCGAGGTCATCGCCACGCTGGAGAACAAGACCGCGGTGTACTCCTTCGAAGCGCCACTACAGGCCGGGGCCGTGCTGGCCGGCGCGTCGGCCGAGGCGATTCGCCTGCTCGGGCAATATGGACGCCTCGTCGGGGTGGCGTTTCAGCTCACCGACGATCTGCTCGGGGTGTTCGGCGACCCCGTCAAGACCGGTAAGAGTGTCACCGCCGACCTGCGCGAAGGCAAACAGACCGCACTGATCGCCCACGCCGGCGGTACCGAAAGCTGGTCGCTGATCGCGCCCTATCTCGGCAAGGTCGATCTCAGCGAAGAGGATGCCGAACGGGCGCGGGAGCACCTGCGTGCGTGCGGAGCGAAAGCCGCCGCCGAGGGGCTCGCCTATGACCACTCCCGCCTTGCAGTCGAAACGCTCAGCCCGGCAGTCATTCCGGCAAACCTGCGAGCGACCCTGATCGAGCTGGCCGAGGCCGCCGTGAATCGGGCCCGCTAGTGAGCCAGCGCATGAGCCACCAGCCAGCCGTGCCCACGCGAACGCGCTCGGACACGAATCTGAACAAGTACGCCCAGACGGCGCAGGCCAGCTCGACGACGGTGATCGGACATTACTCCACGTCGTTCGGACTCGCCGCTCGGCTGCTGACGGCCCAGGTGCGCACACCGGTACGCACGATCTATGCCCTGGTCCGCATTGCCGACGAGATCGTCGACGGAGCCGCCGCCGAGGCCGGCGTGTCGGTTGCTGAACAGCGGCAACTGCTCGACGAGCTCGAGCTCGAGACCGAGCGCGCTATCGTTCGCGGCTACAGCACCAATCTCGTGGTGCACGCTTTCGCAGAGACGGCCCGGCAGTGCGGCATCGATTCCACCCTGATCGCGCCCTTCTTCGCATCCATGCGCCGCGATCTTGATCCGACCCCGTTTAGCGCGGAAGGCGTCGCCGAATACATTTACGGCTCCGCGGAAGTGATCGGGCTCATGTGCCTGCGCTGTTTCGTGCACTGGTCCCCCCGTAAGGCCACCGAACTTGGCGTGCTTGAAGATGGCGCACGCCACCTCGGCGCTGCCTTTCAGAAGATCAACTTTCTGCGTGACCTGTCGTGTGATCGCGAGACGCTCGGCCGCAACTACTTTCCGGGAATCGATCCGCTGAACCTCAACGACGAGCAGAAGACCGTGATCCTCGACGACATCGACGCTGATTTGGCCATTGCCAGCGCCGTTCTGCCGTTGTTGCCGCCCGGTTGCCGGCGGGCCGTGGCCGCGGCGCAGGGGCTGTTCACTCGATTGTCCAGACGGTTGCGGTCGACGCCGGCCGATCAGTTATTGCGCTCCCGCGTGCGGGTGCCAGATGGAGAGAAACTCATGATCGCACTGACTTCGAGCATCGGCCCCGGCGCGTGGAAGCGATGACACGCACCATTGTGATCGGCGGCGGTATCGCCGGTCTGGCCAGCGCTGCCCTGCTGGCTCGCGAAGGCCACGACGTCACGCTGCTGGAATCCCGGGCAGAACTCGGTGGGCGGGCCGGACTATGGGAGTCCGAAGGATTCCGCTTCGACACCGGCCCGTCGTGGTACCTGATGCCCGAGGTTTTCGAGCACTTCTACCGCCTGTTCGGCACGAGCGCGGCGGAGCAGCTCGACCTCGTGAAACTGGATCCTGGCTACCGGGTGCTCTTTGAGGGCGATGCCCAGCCGGTTGATATTCGCAGCGACCGCGCCGCGAACATCCGCTTGTTCGAGTCGGTGCAACCGGGGGCCGGCCAGGCGCTCGATCGCTATCTCGACTCAGCCAGCGAAACCTACGACATGGCCGTGAAACGGTTTCTGTATTCGAGCTTCGAGTCGTTCCAACCGTTTCTGGTACCCGACGTGCTGCGGCGCCTGGTGCGATTGGGGCGACTGCTGCTGCAGCCACTCGACAAGTTCATCGCCGGGTATGTGCGGGATCCGCGACTGCGTCAGATTCTCGGGTACCCGGCCGTTTTCCTGGGGTCAGCGCCGAACCTGACACCGTCGATGTACCACTTGATGAGCCATCTGGACCTCGCCGACGGGGTGCTCTACCCGCAGGGCGGCTTCAGCACGCTGATTGAGAGCATCGCCGCGATCGCTCGTGCCGAAGGCGTACGAATCATCACCGAAGCGCGAGTGAGCGCCATTCGGGTCAGTGCCGACAAGACGGTGCACGGGGTCAGCTACATCGATGGCTCCGGACAACCGCACAACCTCGACGCCGACATCGTGGTGTCGTCCGCTGACCTGCACCATACCGAGACCGAACTGGTTCCCGCCGAGCTGCAGACCTATCCGGAGCGTTGGTGGGACAAACGCATGTCCGGTCCCGGCGCCGTGCTGGTCATGCTCGGCGTGAGCGGCGCACTCCCCCAGCTGCAGCACCACTCCCTGTTTTTCACGACCGACTGGGGCACGAACTTCGGGCAGATCTTCGGTAAGAAGACCTCCGTACCGTCCCCGGCATCGCTGTACGTATGCATGCCGAGCGCGACCGACCCCTCGGTCGCGCCTGCCGGCGACAGCAACCTGTTCATGCTGGTGCCCGTACCGGCCGATGTGACGCTCGGTGCTGGAGGCATCAACGGCGCTGGTTCAGCCACGATCGAGCTCATAGCGGACGCCGCCATCGCGCAGGTGGCCCAGTGGGCCGGCATACCCGACCTCGCCGACCGCGTCACGGTGCGACGCACGGTCGGCCCGGCCGACTTCGCCGACGACCTGAACAGCTGGAAGGGCGGCGCCCTGGGCCCAGCGCACACCCTGCGTCAAAGTGCTTTCCTGCGCGGAACGAACATGTCCAAGAAGATTGCCGGTCTGTACTACGCCGGCGGCACCACCATCCCCGGTATCGGCCTGCCGATGTGCCTGATCAGCGCGGAAATCTTACTCAAGCGAATTCGACATGACACGACGACGGAACCGCTCGCCGAACCGCTGCCGGCGCGCCGCTTCGGCCCCGATGCGGCGCCAGCGGAGTCCGCACACAGGCGGTCGTGAGCGTTCTGTACCTGCTGGTACTGCTCGTTTCGCTCGGAGGCATGACAGTGCTGGATTGGCGCTTCCGCCTCTTCTTCTGGTGCTCGCCCCTCCGGGCCGCCCTCGTGCTCGGCATCGGAGTGCTGTTCTTTCTGCTCTGGGACCTCGCTGGTATTGGCCTCGGCATCTTCTACCGGGGTGAGACCACGCTAATGACCGGCGTGCAGCTGGCGCCGGAACTGCCGCTCGAGGAATTCTTCTTTCTGACCTTTCTCTGCTACCTCACCATGAACCTCGTGCAGGCTACCCGACTCGTACTGGCGCGGCGGGCAGCGTAATGACGTATCTCTTGTTGAATGCGGTCTTTCTCGTCGTTGCGGCGCTGGTGGCCGTCGTGGCAGTGACACGCCGGCTCATCTCGGTCCGTTTCGTCTCAGCCGTGGCTGGCGCGCTCACGCTCACCCTGCTGCTGACGGCCGTGTTCGATAACCTGATGATTGGGGCTGGGCTGTTCAGCTACGACCCGGAGCATATTTCGGGCGTGTTGATCGGTCTCGCCCCGATCGAAGATTTTGCCTACCCACTGGCCGCGGCGATTCTGCTTCCGGCCCTGTGGGTGATTTCGGGCGGTACCAGGTTAGGACGAACGGATGACTGAGCAGGTCGGCATGGCAAGAGGGAAGACCCGGCAGGTTGTGCTGTCGTCGCGACCCCTCAGCTGGGTCAACACGGCGTTCCCGTTCGCCGCCGCGTACGTGGTGACCACCGGGCGCATCGACGCGATGCTGATTGTGGGCACGCTGTTCTTTCTCATTCCCTACAACCTGCTCATGTACGGCATCAACGATGTCTTCGACTACGAGTCGGATTTGCGCAATCCGCGAAAGGGCGGGGCCGAGGGCGCACTGCTGCACCCCACGCTGCACCGAACGGTCATTGCTGCGGGGATCGTTTCGTCGGTGATTGTGGGCGGGGCGATGGTCGTGTTGGCGGGGGCGGCGCATCCGCTCTCCTGGGTCGTGATCACCGTGAGCTTGTTCGCCGTCGTGGCCTACTCGGTTTCCGGGCTGCGGTTCAAGGAACGGCCCGTTCTGGACTCGATCACCTCCAGCACCCACTTCGTCAGCCCCGCCGTGTACGGGCTCGCGGTGGCCGGCGCCACCGTCAACTTCGGCCTGATCGCCCTGTTCGCGGCGTTCTTTCTCTGGGGAATGGCCAGCCACGCCTTCGGCGCGGTGCAGGACATCGAGCCCGACCGCCAGGCCGGGATCGCGTCGATCGCCACCGCGCTCGGCGCCGCGCCGACCGTGCGGCTCGCCATCACGTTCTGGGCCCTGGCCGGCTTGTTCATGCTCGCTACACCCTGGCCAGGGCCTCTCGCGGCGGCGCTCTCCGCTCCCTACATTCTGGCAGTGCTGCCGTTCTGGTCGGTCAGTGACGAAGAGTCGGAGCGTGCGAACCGGGGCTGGAAACGTTTTCTGTGGCTCAATTTCTTCACCGGTTTTCTCTCAACGCTGCTGCTGATCATCTGGACGCGGCAGGGTGCCTGAGCGTTTGATTCGACCTCTTTCTATTACAGTGAACAGATGGAGCTAACGTCTGCCCGCGTCGACAGTTGGAGCTGGGGAGTGCGCCTGTACAAAACCCGCTCGATGGCCACGACCGCCTGCCGCGCCGGACATGTGCGGGTGAACGGCGACAAGGCCAAGGCCGCCCAGGCCCTGCATATCGGCGATGAGGTGCGTGTGCGCTTCGATGGCTTCGACCGGGTATTGATCGTGTCACGCCTCGTGGTGAAACGGGTGGGAGCCGTTGTGGCCGCCGAATGCTACGTGGATAAGACTCCCCCGCGACCGCCACGCGAAGAGGTCGCTCTGGTACCTATGCGCGACCGCGGCGCCGGGCGGCCGACCAAACGTGAACGTCGGGAGATTGATGAGCTGCGCGGGCACGTCAACGAGTGACGGATGCTGTAATAGCGGTCGCTGAGACGGCTTCAGGCTTCAGCAGGCGGGTTCGGCAGTGGTGGTGGCGCGGTGTCCGGCTGGGGCTGCTGGCTTGACGGGGCTGACTGCATCGCGGAGAGAACGTCGAGCGACCTCTTGATTCGATCTTCCGCTGCAGTATCGATCTGGGTCGCCGCGAGGTTGGCCTCACTGACCGCGCGCACGACCTCGTCGCGCTGAATCTTCACTCCCCGTGGTGCGTCGATTCCGATGCGCACGCTGTCGCCGCGGGCGTCGAGCACGGTGATGACGATATCGTCACCGATGAGGATTTTTTCCCCCAGTTTGCGTGTCAGAACGAGCATCTTTCCAGCCTACCGTTCGCGCTCGCCCGGTCGGGATAGCGGCGTCGCCACGCGACGTCCCGTCGGCGCTGCGGCAACCCGTCCGTCCATCCACTCCACCGGCAAGCCCAGGTCGTCGACAGTGGCCGGTGAGGTCGTGAATTGCCGGCCGAGCGCAGCGACCGCGTGCACCTGAATGCTGCTGGTCACCATGTTGACCCAGCGGATGGTGTCCTCTGTCTTTCGACTCGCGTCAACGACCACCCAGACCTGGTCCGCACCGATCTCGGTCAGCGCTGCCGCACGCGCAAGCGCGTCAGAGGCGGGTTCGAGCCCGTACGCGATAAACGTGCTGTGGCCGATTTCTACGCCCTGGGCTCTGGCCAACATGGCGCCGCGCCGGTCGTCGACCCGCTCAGTGCCGTCCTGCCGCAGCGTCCCTGAGGTGCGAAGGTCGCCAGCACCGGCCACGCGCAGCATCAGGAGCGCAATCGTAAGGGGGTCGTCCTCCAGCCCGACAATCAAGACCAGGTCCCCCGGCCTCGTCAGCGGCGCCGGTACCGGCGGGCGAGCGAGCGTCGGCGCTGGTAGGAAAACCGGGGTAACAACGGGTGCCGAAGCGGGTGCCGGATTCGGAGCTGCTGGTGCTCCCGTGACCGGCTCAGGATTCGAACCCGCCACAGCACCGCGGCCGGTGGCGAAGGTGAGTTCGTCCATGAGCCTCGCGAACCCCTCAGACGTCGTCGATAGCTGCGGTGACGCCTGCGTGCGGTGCAGCCTTGATTCAGCCTCGTCGGCGTCGTCGAGCAGCGCCGCTATGCCCAGCCGGGCCGAAATATCGAGGCCGGAGTGCGCCGATCGCTTGCGCTCTGCCGGTTCCGTCACCTCGACCGTGATTTCATAGTGCTGGCGTGCGAAGAATCCGTGGATGCCGCCGACGGTGACCCGTTCAGCGGCGATGATGGTGACATTGGCACCGTGCTCGGCGACGGCGCGCTCCTTCAGCTCCCGCAGTGTCGGACCCTCAAGCAGAAATCGTTTCGGCTCCACGCACCACACCCACAGTCTCAATGGTCACGTTCGCCGATGTTACTTCCTGATACGACAATACCGGCAGGCCACCGGTCTGCGTCGAAATGAGGCGACGGATAGCCGGTCGAAGCGCCGGTGCACATACCAGCACCGCGGTCTGACCGCTCGCCTCGACCCTGGCCACCGAGGTGCGTACCGAGGCGAGTACGTTCTCCAGGCGCGCCGGATCCATCAGAATCTGCGTTCCCTGATCAGAGGGGCGCAGGCCCTCGAGCATGGATTGCTCGAGCGTGGGGTCGATCATGATCACACGCAGCAGCGTGCCATCGAGGTATTGAGCTGTCAGTGCCGGACCGAGGGCCTGGCGAGCGGCCTCGACCAGGCCCTCGGCATCGTTGGAAGCCTTAGCGCGCAAGGAGAGTGCCTCGTAGATGCGCGGCAGGTCGTTGATCGGGATCTGCTCGACCAGCAGCCCCTGGAGCACCCGCTGAACCTCGGCGAGGGAGAGCAAGCCGGGAATGAGATCATCGACGGCCGAAGGATTGACCTGTTTGACGCCATCCGTCAACACCCGCACGTCTTCCCGGGTGAGCAGCCGGGCGGCGTTGGTGGTGATGATCGAGGAGAGGTGGGTGACCACGACCGAAACCCGATCGATCACGGTGGCTCCGGTCATTTCGGCGCTGTGCCGCATTTCGCTCGGCACCCACTTTCCGGCCAGTCCGAACACCGGTTCGATCGTGACCTGTCCTGGCAGGGTATCGAGCGCGTCGCCGAGGGCCAGCACCTTGCCGGCGGGGGCCAGACCACGCCCGTATTCGACACCGGCAATGCGGATGACGTAGGTCGCTGGTGGCAGATCGACGCTGTCGCGGGTGCGCACCGGCGGCACGACCACGCCGAGATCCATGGCGATTTTGCGACGGAGACCGCGCACCCGGGCCAGCAGATCGTCAGAGGCACCGGAGACGAGGTCGACGAGGTCGGGCGAGAGCATGATCTCCAGCGCATGCACGCGCATCTGCTCGATCAGGTCTTCGGTCGTGTCGGTCTTGGGAGCGCTCCTCTCCGCGGCAGTGGTGGCAGCGATACTCGCCTGTTTGGTGACCTCGCCGGCCTTGATACGTTGGGCGATCAGCATCAGCGCCATCCCGACAATGAGGAAAGGCAGCACCGGCATTCCCGGAATGAGCCCCATCAGCACAGCGGCCGCGCCGGCGATAGTCAGCGCATTGCGCGACTGCGTCAACTGAGCGGATGCCGTCGAACCGATATCGGTCTCCGCGTTCGAGCGCGTGACGATCATTCCGGTGGAGACAGCCATGAGCAGTGCCGGAATCTGGGTGACGAGGCCGTCGCCGATTGTCAGCAGCGCATAGGTGTTGACCGCCTCGCCGAGCTCCAGGCCCCGCTGCAGCATGCCGATGGCGATGCCGCCGACCAGGTTGATGATGATGATGATCAGGCCGGCGATCGCGTCACCCTTGACGAACTTGGACGCACCGTCCATGGCGCCATAGAAGTCTGCTTCGGCCGATACCTCGGCGCGACGGTCCTTGGCTTCAGCGTCGGTGATCAGGCCGGCGTTGAGGTCGGCGTCGATGGCCATCTGCTTACCCGGCATGGCGTCGAGGGTGAATCGGGCCCCGACCTCGGCGACACGCTCGGCGCCCTTGGTGACGACGACGAACTGAATGACGACGAGAATCATGAAGATGACCGCCCCGATGATGATCGAGCCGCCAACGGCGACATGCCCGAAAGCCTCGATAACCTGGCCGGCATAACCTTCGCCGAGTACCAGGCGAGTGGAGGCCACATTGAGGCCGAGGCGAAACAAGGTCGCGACCAGGAGCAGTGATGGGAAAACCGAGAAGTCGAGCGGTTTCTTCACGAACATCGTGGTGAGCAGGGTGACCAGACCCAGCATGATGTTCAGAATGATCAAAACGTCGAGCAGGCCCGCTGGAATGGGCACGACCAACAGCAGGATGATGCCGACTACGCCGACCGGAACGGCGAGCTTGATGAGATTGCGATTCACGAACGGCCTCCGGCAGTCTGCAGTGTTGATGTGGGTGTTGATGATGGCGCGGTCGCCAGCGCGCTCATGGTGTGGGTTCCCGCCGTACTGCCCCGTTTCTGCAGGGCCATGACGAAGGCGAGCACCCTGGCAACGGCGTTATAGAGTTCCGTGGGAATCTCGTCGCCGATCTCGCAGGCCGCGTGCAGCGCCCGCGCGAGCGGGACATCCTGCACAATGGGCACCTGGTCGGTCTCGGCCTGCACGCGGATACGGGCGGCCACGTGCCCGACTCCCTTGGCCACCACGCGCGGCGCGGATTTGCCCGGCTCGTATTTGAGCGCCACGGCCACGTGCGTGGGGTTGACCAGCACGACGTTGGCATCGGCGACCGAAGCGATCATGCGATTGCGACTCATCATCAGCTGGCGGGAGCGGCGCTGCGATTTGATCAGCGGGTCACCCTCTGCGGCCTTGTTCTCGTCTGTGACCTCCTTCTTCGTCATCATGGTTTTCTTGCGGTTACGTTTCATGATGACGAAGATGTCGGCGACGGCGAGCACCAGGCCGGCCGCAACGGCTGCCTGCAGCAGTGCGACCGTGCCGCTGCTGGCGGCATTGAGCAACTCCGAGACCGGCAGCCCCCCCGCCGTGAGCAACACGGGCATCAGTCCCTGAATCACCCACCACAGTACGATCCCGACGGCGGCCGTCTTGGCGAGCACCTTGACGCCCTCCCACAGTGCCTGGGTGCCGAATACGCGTTTCATGCCGGTGACGAGGTTGAACTGCTCGTACTTTCCGGTGAATTTTTTAAAGTGGATGCCGCCCTGCAACGCAGCACCGCCCAGCACGACCACGAGCACCACGACAAAAAACGGAGTCAGAATATCGGCGAGCGACGCCAACCCGTTGGCGAGGGCTTCCACTGCCACGCTCGGGTCAGGACTGTTGGCGAGGGTACCAATGAGATACATCTGGTCGGTACCCGCATTGCTGGCCGCTGCGATAGTGGCCGGCAGCATGAGGCCGGCGGCGCCAACGCCGAGCCAGGCGGTGACATCCTGCGATTTGGACAGCTCACCTTTTTCGCGCACCCTCTTCATGCGTTTCTGGGTGGCCGGTTCAGACTTTTCACCGGAATCAGTTTGGGACAATTACCTCACCCCCATGAGGGCATCGAGGGCTTGCCCAGTGAGTGAGGACACGATGCGCGGCAGGGCCATGAAGACCGTTCCGGCGAGGATCAGCGTGATGAGAATCTTCAGCGGAAAACCGAGGGCGAATGCGTTGAGCGCGGGGGCGACCCGGGTGAGGAGGCCGAGGCCGGCATCCGCTAGAAACAGTACGACGAGCAGGGGGCCGGCGATCTGCACGGCAGCGAGGAACATCTGGGTCGTACCGGCGATAATGGCCTGCGCCGGCGCGGCCAGGTTCAGGCCAGCGCCGAGCGGGATGGCGGTGTAGCTACGAAACAGGCCGCCGAGCACGAGCTGGTAGGCGCCCGAGGCGAACATCAGCGCGAGGGCGGTCATGTGAAACAAGCGGGTGAACTGGGCACCGTTGATCATGGACTGGGGGTCGAAGCCCTGCGCCATCTGGAATCCGCTGAACATGTCGATGAGACCACCGGCCGACTGCACGGCGGCAAAGACCAGATAAACCAAAAAGCCCAGGGTGGCACCGACCAGAATCTCCAGAATCAGGGCGCCGACGAAGCCGGCGGTGTCCTGGGAGACGTAGTCGGCGGTGACCCGCGGCGACACGGCCAGGGCCAGTCCGATGGCGAGCATGGCTTTGATGCGTGCGGGGAATGCGCGATAGGAGAACGGCGGCGCGATGACCAAGAAGGCGATTATGCGCACACCCGCGAGCATGACCGCTTCGATCCAGGTGAAATTGAGGGTGAACTCCACGTCAGCCTCCGCCGAGCAGGGAGGGAATCTTTTCAAACATCTGGTTGGTGAATGTGATCGACTCAGCGATCATCCAGTGGCCGCAAATAAGCAGGACCAGTGCCACGGCCACGGCCTTGGGCACGAAAGACAGCGTGACTTCTTGAATCTGCGTGATCGACTGCAGCAGCGAGATGGCAAAGCCCACTACGAGGGCGGTGATAAGTACGGGGGCCGAGAGTTTGGCCGCGAGGATGAGGGCCTGCAGGCCGATGTCGAGCACGGCGTTGGTGTTCATGCGGCCATCTGGTAACTGCCGATGAGGCTCGTGATGATGAGCCCCCAGCCGTCGACGAGCACGAACAGAAGGATCTTGAACGGTAGCGAGATCATGACCGGTGGCAGCATCATCATGCCCATCGACATCAGCGCCGCGGAGACGACGATGTCGATCACCAGGAAGGGGATGAAGATGACAAATCCGATGATGAACGCGGCACGCAATTCCGAGATCATGAACGCGGGAATGAGCGTCAGCAGGGTGACGTCATCGGGACTGTCCGGGTTCGGTTGATCGGCAGCCCGGGTCATCAGCGCCAGGTCTTCGCCGCGCGTGTTGGCGAGCATGAATTGCCGCAGGGGTTCCGAACCCAGATTCAGCGCATCGGTGAAGTTCAGTGAACCGTCGAGGTAGGGCTGCAGTGCGATGTTGTTGATATCGGTCAGCACGGGCGCCATGATGAACAGGGACAGGAAAAGGGCTAGTCCGGCGAGCACCTGGTTCGGCGGGATCGACGGCAGCGCGAGGGCGTTGCGGGTCATAGCAAGCACCACGAAGATCTTGGTGAAGCTCGTCATCATCAGCAGCAGTGCCGGTGCGACCGACAGCAGGGTAATGCCCAGCAGGGTGACGATCGCCGATGAGGGCGCGCCGTTGGGACCATTGATATCGACGGTGAGCCCGCCGCCACCGGGGTCAGTCGGGTCGGTCGGGTCGGTCGGAGGCGTCGGGTCGATCGGCATGGCATGGCCCGCCGTCGCTCCGAGCCAGAGCAGCGCCGTCGTGGTCACCACGATGAGGATGATGAACAGGCCCATGCGCGCGAAAAAGGCCCGGGAGCCGATTCGAGATGGGGCGGTATTCACCGTCCCTGCCGAAGTAGTGCGGCGGTTTGGCGCCACGTCGACGGCGACAGGATCGATCCGGCCAGCGGAGCGGAGGCGGCGGGCGGCGCTACGCGAGCGGCATCATCCGCTTCAGCTGCGGCCAGGGAACGGGCGAACGCCGTCGCTGGCGCCGATTGCGACCCGCCCAGCACTGAAATGGCGGCGTCGAGGGTCGAGACGGTTGCGGGCACAAGGTATTTCTCGTGCAGCACGGTCACGGCCTGCTCGGTGACGCCGAGAACGAGGCGCGTTCCGTCGACCTCGACGACGACAACGGAGGCCTTCTGCCCAATGGGCTGACGTCCAACGACGGTCACCGGGTTGGCGACACCCAACGCGCGCGCTCCGCGCGACAGGCGTCGCTGCAGGTACCACAGCAGTGCGAGAACCACGCCCAGTGACAGGGCGACACGCACCGCAACAATAAGGGTGTCCACTTACGACAGGCCATCCGCTACATCGAGAATCTGGGTGATGCGCACGGCGTAGTCTTGGTCGACGACGACGATTTCACCGTGGGCAATCAGGCGACCATTGAGCAGAATATCGGCCGGCGCTCCCGCGGAGCGATCCAGCTCGATAACGGCGCCCGGCGTGAGTGATAAGACGTCACGCACGGACATGCGGGTCCGCCCGATTTCAACCGTCAACGACATTTCAACGTTGCTGATACGCCCCAGGTTGCCCAGGGGTGTGCGCTCTGGCGCCGATCCTGGCCCGCCAACAACTCCGTTCTGGCGAACGCGAATGGCAAACCAACCGGTCACCACCCCGCCCGCGCTCAGTTCGAAAACCTCGGTCTCTGTGGCGGCGAACAGTGCTGAGGCGTCTTCGACCCGGGAATCGCCGAGCACGCCGATTCCGAGCACTGCCGACGCGCTCTCCAGGGCCGGACGGAGAACGTCCCGGCTGGAAACGAGCTGTGAGTCCGCTCCGGCAGCGGCGTCGAGTGACGCAGAGTCGGTGAGCACAACGGCCAGGTCAGCGGATGTCGTACCCACGAACGAGGCCACCACGGCCGAACCGACGCGCGATGCCAATTCGGCGCTGACGACGTGTGGCAATGCCTGCAGCGGTACCGTCGTGGGCAACACACGTATGAGCGCGTCGACGGCGACTTCGGGAATAGATCGGGTAGAAATCATTGGGCAGTTTCCTCGGTATCAGTGACGATGCAGGCCAGCCGTGAACCGTTGGCCCCGACGGCGGCGCGGGCCAGCGACTGGCCGTCAACGGTCAGATTGAGCGGACGATGCTGGGGATGCGGAATGTGTAGAACATCGCCGACCGCCAGCGACAGAATGCGACTGGGCAGCACATGGGCGGTCTCGAGTCGAAGCGATACGTCAACCGGTACGGCCGCGATCTGTGCCTGCAGAAATTCGGCAGCGTTCGATGTGGTGCTCGTGGGGTTCGCTTCGCCGAGTTGCGGCATCAGTGCCGTGGCGGGAATCGCCACCGTTGCCGTGGCCGTGACCTTTTCCACTCGAATTGCGAACGTCGCGACCACCATGAGGTCGCCGGTTGCCGCCGCTTGCGCGAACTGGGAGTTGTACTGAATGGCCTCGACCCCCATTTCGTCGACGATCAACGGCCCAAAGGAATAACGCAGGTCTTCGAGGCTTTCCGAAATGAGCTTGCGAATCAGGGCCAGCTCGATCTGGGTGAAGTTGCGTTCAGCGAGCACTGGGTTGCTGCTGTTGCCGCCGAGCATATGGTTCACCCAGGTGAGGGCCGACGTGGTCGGAAACTGTATGACCGCGCGGGCTTCCAGGCCCGCAACCGTGCACAGCACCATGGCGGTTTTCGGCGGTAGCGAACCCGCGTACTCGTCGTAGGTGGCCATGAGCACTTGCTCGCAGGTCACCATGCAGAGCACGCGCACGCGGGCGGTCAGCTGGGTGCCCCACTGCCGCGCAAAAGTCTCAAAGGCCAGTTCTAAAACACGGGCGTGTTCACGTGCCAGGGTGGTGGGCCGCCGAAAGTCGTACAGCTCAACGCTTCGTGCCGCTTTGACGAGCGCACTGTTGCCGACCTGATCCTGGACTGTCACGTTGGGACTATCGACCGGCCCCGTCGAAAGGTAAGAAATCTCAGCTAGCCGAAGCGCCGCGCCGGTTTATGATCAGTCCTCGGCGGCCACGCCGGGAATGAGTGCCCGCACGCTGTCCGGCTGATCTGAGAGCAACACGATATCGACCCGGCGGTTCTGTGCCATGTCAGCGAGTGTGGAACCGGTGTTCGCCGGCTGGGCCGATCCAAAGGCGACGGCGGATATCAACCCTCCGGTGATGCCGCCCTGCTCCACAAGTCGACGCAACACCTGGGTAGCCCGGCTTGCCGACAATTCCCAGTCGCTGGCGAAGGTGGCGGATTGGCCGTGTTTGTCGGCGTGCCCTTCAACCGAAATTTTCTGCGCGGTGGCTACGAAGGCCGGTGCTGCGGCATCGAGCACCGTGATCGCGGCTGCCGTGAGTTGAGCGCTGTCCGGTGCGAAGAATGTTTCACTCCCCACCAGCCCCAGGGTCAGTCCACGGTCGGTGATGTGAAATTCCACGAGGTCGGCTACCCCGGCTTTGGTCAGGTTAGCGGTGACGGCAATCTTGAGCTGATCAAGCTTCATGACCTCCTGTCTGGCGGCTTCGGCGTTTGCCAGTGCCTGGGCCGTCGCCTCGGCCGGATCGAGAGCATCGGCGGAGTGAGTGACTTCTGTGGGTGATTCGCCCTTGTTGTCGACAAGGTCAGCCGGAACAACGACTCCCTCAGCGGTGTCGACCATACCCGCATCCACCGCTCCGAACCCGGTGGCCAGGGAATTAGCCAGCTGCTCGTACTTGTCTTGATCGACGGTCGACATGGCGAATAGCACGATGAACATACACATCAACACGGTGACCATGTCCATGTAGGAGGCCATCCACCGTTCGTCGGGGTGGACGTCCTCCTCTTCAACCATTTTGCGGCGCTTGGCCCGCACACTCATGCTGCTTCGGGAAGGTCTTTATCCTTACCCTTACCTCTGGTCTTCGTCTTGGTCTTGGCGGCTACCCCAGCAGCATCCGCAGCGCCGTCTTTGCCCTTGGCGCCGACTTTCGGCAGCAGCTCAGCGGGCACCATGGCGCGCAGGCGTTCTCCGAGAAGGCGTGGCTGACTGCCAGCCTGCACGGCCAGGGCGCCTTCCATGACGAGAGTCATGCGGTCGGCCTCGAGGTCGGCCAGGCGACGCAGGCGCGAGCCGAGCGGCAGCCAGATGAAGTTGGCCGAGAGCAGGCCCCACAGAGTTGCGACGAAGGCGGCCGCGATCATCGGTCCCAGTGTCGCGGGCGTGTCCAGGTTTTCGAGAACGTGGGTCAACGATACGACCGTACCGATGATGCCAACCGTTGGGGCGTACCCGCCAAGACCGGTGAAGAATTTGGCGGCGTTCCGATTCGATCGAGCCGCTGTCGCGATCTCGTCCTCGAGGAGCATCCTCAATTCATCTCCGTCGGTACCGTCGGCGATGTTCTGCAGGGCGCCGCGCAGAAACGGGTCCTTGATCTCGTCGGCCGCCTGATCGAGTGCGAGCAGGCCGGAACTGCGGGCGGTTTCGGCGAGTCCGACGACCTGGTCGATAACGGACTGCGGCGGCGTGGTCTTGCCGAGGAACGCTCCGGGTACTGCCTTGAAGGCAGACGTGAAGTCCTTGATCGTGCCGCCCGCAAGGCCGACCGCGATGGTCGCACCGAAGACCAAAACCATGGGCGCTGGCAGCAGGATGGACATGACAGAAGAATGTTCGAGGGTGATCATGGCAACGAGGGCACCGAAGGCGAGTACCAGGCCGATCAGAGTTGCGGGATCCACTAGATCTTCCTGGGGCCTCGTGGCAGGTCCCCGGCGCTCGGGTCGTAGGCGAGCGCAATGACGTGGGCACGGTAGCGGGCGATTTTCTCGATCACATCTTCCATGGATTCGGTGACGATGAAGTTGGCGCCGTCGACCATGACCAGGGTGGTGTCCGGGTTGGCGTGGATGCGTTCGATCAGATCCGGGTTAATCGCAAAGTGACTGTCATTCAGCCGCGTAAGTACGATCATGTGCTCATCCTGTCTCGAACGACTCGAGGGAGGCGTCATTGTGTACCATCGGCTGCCGCGCGGCTCATGTTAGCTAGCGCGGCTGGCCAGTTCGTCGGCCGCTTGCGTGCACAGACGCCTCTGGCCCCGACAGGTGCGGGGCCAGAGACGATGCGCATGGGGCGATTACCGCTTCTACCGGGAACGAGGGGTGTCTCCCCCGGTAGGGCACTTCGCCCTGTCTCCTGCGAAGCCGCGAGGACGAGAAGAGGCGGACCATCTTAGGCCGAGAAAACTGTCTCCCTCCATGGGCGCGGAAGCCGCGTTTCAGCGTGTCGGGACCAGGAGGTGTGGGGCGGCCTACGCCCCATACTTGATGAACACCCTGACGTAGCCGGGTTGCTTGTCCGGCACACACCTGCCGACCAGTCTGACGTTTTGTAGGCGCTGCACCAACGCCGCGTGTGCATCGTCAGCGGGCAGGGTCGCCTGACGTTGGCGGCCAGGCACGCGGGCGTACTCATTGCCGAGCTTCTGGAGAACAGTCAGCAACTCGGCGGCCGGCAGATCATCGAGGTGGTCGACCATCAGTTTCACGATCGGGCGTGGCGGGACATGATGCAGCAGCATCAGTTCGATGTCCGGCCAAGCCACGGTGACTCTGTTCGCGAAAGCGAATTGAGCAAAACCGACCATAATCTCGGTGGTAAGCCTGTCGGAATAGTGCTCGAGCTGGCGCAGCACTGGTGTGCGGACCTCCTTTGTTCTTAGGCTCTGATCGTTTCAGACCCATACGCTTTCCCTATGCGCGGCGCTTCGGGTGGGCTTGGAAACTACCCGCAATACTCGGTGTCACGTGCCACGCTAATTCGGACTTCTGCCACCTAGCTCGGACAAGCCGCAGCTTTAGTCTTCTGATATGAGCAGCTGGCCATATTCTTGTCCCCTGACGCGACGCCTATACTCCGTTGTCAGGCTGGGGAGTTGTGCGTCGGCAAGCCCGCGCGCGAGCGGATCGAACTAGGAAATTTGCAAGGTTGCGTTGATTCTGTGCGCACGTTCTGCCATCGCTAGCTGGCGCCGTCGCCCGTCTCGACACCGGATCGGTCTGGCGTTAGCCCTAGGGAGCGTGCCCGGCCCTAAAAGGCGGCGCGGGATATTCCGAAAGCGCGCGCGGGATATTCCGAAAGCGCGCGCGACCTACGCCGTTGTCTCGACACCTTCGGTGAGCCGGTGGGCATAACGGATATGTCTGTTGGCTAGTGCGGTCTTTTGTCCGGTGAGGTCTTGTCCATTAGTGCAGACGCGGTCGTGGCCTATGAGCATTGCGGTCATGGTTTAAGCTGTAGCGTTTAGCACCCGTTGACCGGGCATTTTCTCGGGCGGGTCTTACGGGAATCGGGCGCCCACGGAACCATGTGGGTCGTCGTCGGCACTCCTTGCACGCGGGGTGTCCCGGTGGTCGTCCGGCTAACGGGCACTCGTGAAGATCTCCGGCGACTCGATCCACGCAGGACACGTTTGACCGCTGTCCCTGCCCGTTGGTGTATCGCGTGTAGCTTCCGGACATGATGGGTGGGAGCGGAGCGCCAACGGGGGAAAGTCGCCTGCCCTCGTGGGCACTGGAAACGATCGGTGCCTAGGTGGCGGTAGTCGCCGGGCTCGTGGCTGCGGTGTCCGTGATGCGCGCCTTTGAGATGAAGCGCGGGCCGGGAGCATCCGAAGTGCTGGTTCTTGTCATCGTCATTCTGACGTCGCCACTGTCAACTGCTTACTCTGTCTTCGGTTCAATGGGTTCTTCGCAAGGGTCGGGCCAAGGAGGATTTGCAGTTGCGGTGCTGGCCGTGAGCGCGGCACTGAATTACCTGGGGTTCTTCCTCGTGGCTGTGATCAATGCTGCTGCCGTCTTCAGATTGATAGTCCTGGGAAATCGTCGCCGGCGGGCGGCAGCTCAGTCCGATTCCTGACCTTGAACCGCCCCGCTAGGGCCCGTTGACCCAAGGCGCAGCAGTGGTCGGGCGAGGACAAGACCGCAAATTAGGCCAGCGAGGGCAACTGGGAATGCCACCAGAGCGCTGAGGTGCGGGAGCAAAGAACTTCCGAAAAATAGGGTGAGGCCGCCGACGAGGATTGCCGGGGTTGCAACGAGGGCGCATGCCCAGATCGGGGTATGCATCAGTCGAGCCCAGACCGCAGCCAGGAAGAGGGCGACCGAACCAAGAAAGATGAGAATCTTCCCAACACGATCGCGTTCAAGAGCCTCCCCGGTCGGCTCGAACAAGAATGTTTTGTCGAGACCCGTGCCGAACAAGAGAAGTCCGACGACAATGAGTGCGGACCATGCAACCAGGGCGGTAACCCAGAGTAAAAGACGTACCCACCTGACTGTCATAGCTCCACTTATCTTGGTAGTCGTCAGGTGCGGAAGCTGAATTGCGCTTCATGAATGCTGCCGTCGTCGAGTTTCAGGTGGAATGTTCGGCAGGTTCCCGCCCAATCGGACGCCGTTTTCCACACATAGCTGTAGGTGTCCGTAACTTGATCGTATGACAGGCTGCTGGCCCCGGCAGTAGTAGTGGTTTCGACTTCATCAACGTTCGCGCCGGTCGTGCAGTCAACCCGAACCGACGTTGGGGAGCCCGCCGAGACAATTCCGAGGCCGAAGTTGCCGCCGAGGCGGAACTTCATCGGTACGGCACGACCTGCTGTCATGGCGTTGACGACAGGGGCTGCGTCAACGGGTGCCAGAAAGCCCTCGAACTGGTACTTCGGGATGTCGACGATGTGGTCTGCCGACGTAAATGCCTCGCCGCCCTGATCGTCGCGGATTGCCAAGGTCGTCAGGTATGTGCCAGCGGTCGTGTATGTGTGGCTCACCCGACTGCCGGTAGCGATGCTGCCATCTCCGAATTCCCAGAGGTATTCGACCACGGTCCCGTCGGCGTCAGCGCTCGCGCCGCCATCGACCGTGATGGTCCGCCCGACGGTGGCCAAAGACATCTGCGCTTTCGGATCCTGGTTAGGGGTGGGAGCCTGCCAGATGTCTAGGCTGGTCTGTTCTCCTTGGGCGGCTACCTGTGCACCGTAGAGGCTTGCCGTCCACTCGCCCGCCTCAGCAGCAGCGATGTGGTAGCTCTCGAACGTTGGCCCAACCTCATGCTCCACGTCCGAAGCGCTCGTACTGCGGGTGATCGTGCGCCCTGATGGTGAAGTTAAGGTCAGGACAACGTCGCTGCCCGGCCATTGTGTGGACACGTCGAGTGGCCCACCGGTGGAGTTGAACGAGTACTGGGTCGTCTCGAACGGAAGCACGTTGAACAGATTGCTGTACAGAAAGTTTTGCAGCGCCGCGGCCACGTCGTCGGCAATCAATTCGTGTCCGAACGCGTTCGGATGATACGACTCTTCTCGCGGCAGCTTGATTCCGTTCATGAAGTGTTGGTCGCTCGGCCCGCACAGCTCATGCCCGCTCGGCGTGTCGTAGATGTCGACAAACTGTAGACCCAGGCCGCGGGCCTTGTCACGGATGGCGTTGTTGAGGCGGCGGATCTCGCTGTTGATCCATCGCTGGTCTGTGATGCGCACACCGCCGCAGTAGTCGTCGCTGAAGCGGTTGTGCGCACCCCCGTCGACGTAGAACCGGGGATAGCCCAGGACGACAATACGAGCGAACGGCGCCCGTCTGCGAACCTCCTTGTAGACGCTCTCCAGTCGACCACCCTCAACCAAGTTGATATAACTCTGGTCGATCCCCGCAGCGAAGTCCCCCTCGCAACTGGCTTCGTGGAATGGATTGAGAACATCATATAGATGTGCCCTTTACGCACGATTCGAGCACTTCGGCGAACTTCATGTCGTTGCCGCCGATGCCCAGGGTGACTAGCTTAGTGCTGCTACTAAGCCGGTCCAGCTGCGCAATACCATCAGTGTACGGCGGCTGATTTGGGTTGTAACTGACGGCCAAATCGTTGATGACGGCGCCACTGCAGGCCCCGAAGTCCAAATTGAGAGTGACGACGCCCGCATCGACAAGCCGACGCGGATATGCGTAGGCCGAACGGTGGCATTTATTGCCGTTGACGTCAGTGAGCGGCAGGTAGGCTCCGGCACCTTCACCAGACTGGAACGAGTCTCCCAGCGCGACGTACTGGGTTAACGGTGCGTTACCGTCGCGAACGCGAAAGACGTGCCGTCCACTGACGGTGCTATCGGTGCTGGTAGCCGTCAGGCCCGAAGTATTTGAGTCCAGGAATGCGCCGTTGACTGCGGAGCCGCGCAGTTCGTAGGAGGTGCCATCGAGGCCACTTCCGTTGGAGAACCCCGCAACGGCGGAGTTGCCACCCAACCCAGCCGAACCGCCGCTGGCATCACCAGACTCCCATTGCACCTTGTCGTAATTGAAAACAATGTCGAAATCGCCAGCGGACGCGGAGTCTTCACGATTGACCAACAGCAACTGGAAGCTGTTCAGTTTGTCGGTGTGTCCGCTGTAGTAGCCAACGTCGACCCAGTTCACACAAAACGCTCGATGGCCCTCGTAGGTAGTGTTCCCCCACCCGTATCGAACAGTTTGCGAGCCAGCGGCTCTGGTGTCGACGTCAGCGAAGAATGGCGCGATGATCTGCGCGCTCGTGCCGGCCAGGCCGAAGGGGGTGTAGGTCGACAAGGACCTGTCAAAGGTCACGTTGCCGTTATTGTTCACCCACAAGTGCTCAAAGGAGGTTCCGTAGAAGTTGACCCCGAACGGCAACGCAACCTGGTTAGTGGACGAGTCGTCGTTACCGGTCAGCTCATGCTGCATACAATCCATGGAGTCGATCACTGCTCCACCAGATGCCTCAGCGGTGGACACCGCCACCTGGCCACCCAGCGCCATTGCAATGACTGCAAACGCAGCAGTGTTCCGCTTCCAGCTAAGACGCACAGTTTCCCCCAGTGTGTTCGTGTGGCTGCTTGGACACTACTGTGGTTAATCGTTAGGCCGCGCCGCCCCATTCGGGGCGGAACGCTCTGCGACATCGGTTCACGTACTGCCGACCAAAAGTCGCGCCAGGTCGCGCCCTGCGACCAGCCGAGGTCACGGCCTGAGCGCTGGCAAATCAATGTCTTGATCAATTCATTCAACAATTGCTACAAACGCCGTCGCGGCGGCAGCGCCGACGATCCGGTCCCGGACAGGGTTCGGCTTAAGAAGATCTCAGGACTCTGCCATTGTCAAAGAATGGACTGGCCCACAACTGAACCCATTATTTCTCTGCGACTCTTGTTGGAACCGCTGTCGGTGGAGCACGCCGCTGCGATGATCGAGGTTTTGGCCGATCCTTCGCTCTATGACTACACCGGCGGAGAAATACCGTCTCTGACGGTGTTGGAAAAACGATATGCCACGCAGGCCGTTGGGCACTCTGATGATGGTTCGCAGTGGTGGTTGAACTGGGTTGTCACAAAACGAGACGTAGGGACACCGGTGGGATTCGTACAGGCAACCGTCGAAGACGACGGGGTAAGTCTCGTGGCTGACATCGCTTGGGTGATCTCACCGAACTGGCAAGGGCAAGGGATCGCTTCTGAGGCAGCTCAAGCGATGGTCGCCTGGTTGCGATCACACGGAGTCCATCGCCTCACAGCGCACATTCATCCCGACCATCAGGCCTCCATGAAGGTGGCGCAAAATCAAGCCCTACACGCGACCTCATCGAAGAAGGACGGTGAAACTCGCTGGGAATCCCAGCAACCGTAGAGCGTCCCGCAAGAGGTTCGGCTTACGGGCCTGTGCTGGCGCCCGCAGTGGCATTCGCATCCGGCTCGGTTCGTGTCACTCTTGGATGCCCTCGGAGTCACCGTGAATGTTGGATCGCTCTTCGTTGTGGGTACTTTCCCGTTGAACGGTGGCGAACCATCGTGGGTTTTAGAGTTGGTTGAGGTGGTTGCGAGTGGCGAGGACAGAGTAATCGACTGGGGCATTTGCCGTTTCAGCGGAGGGTTCTGGTTCCCCTGCCACGATGCGTAGAGGGAGTAGGCCAGCCCACACAGAGCGATCCTCTCCATCTCCTGGCTCCTCAATTAATGACGAACTGTTGTCTTTCACGCTTGCCGTCGTGAGCGGCACCCGAAGGACCATCGTTGCGGCCAGCTCACGCTGAAGAATTGGCCGTACTTCCCCTGCCCGACCAGGCATCAGGTGTTCAGCCAGCATCACGAGTGCGGCTTCTTTCTCGGCGTCCGGAAGGGCGGTCGCAACCCCGTGAATAACGGCCGCGCGATACCGCATTGAGCTATCGAAGAGCGAGCGAGCATAGACGAGCCCATCGAGATGAGTCACGGTGATGCATAGCGGCACACCCGCGGCCAGTCGTCGGAAGAAGTCGCTACCCGTCGACCCGTGGAGGAGAATTGAATCGCCGTCGCGTGCGAACCCGACCGGCAGTGCTACTGGCAAAGAATCACGCACAATCGCGACGTTCGCGGCCAAGCCCTCGTCGAGCACCGAATACAAGGCGGAACGTTCAGTGGTTTGGTAGTGAGCCAGACGACGCACCTGTGTCTGTTCAGTCAAGGGCAGGGCACCTTCAGCTTTAGTTTCCATTCCATCATCAAAACTGACGAAGCGGACCATGTAATAGACCAGTTTCATAGGTTTCTACTGGACCAGTAGGAAAATAGAGCCATGATCCTCCTCGAGCCTCTTTGCCCTGGCACGGACACGCCACTCTCCGAGCAACTCGCGCGTCAGATACGGTCTGCGGTTGTCGACCAGTTCCTCAGAGCGGGCGATGCTCTCCCGTCATCACGCGAACTTGCCATCACCTTGAAGATCGCGCGAGGGACAGTTGTGACTGCCTACGACACACTCGTTGGGGAGGGCTTTCTCCTGAGCTATCCAGGTCGCGGGACGTTCGTCGAAGACATTCCCCGCCTCCCATCGAGTCCGCACCCTCAGGAAGACCGATCCACCGCTAAATGGACAATGTCGGAGGGAGGCATCGATTTGCGGCCTGGGTACCCATCCACCCGGGGCCTGGCGGATGCGACGTGGCGCTCCGCGTGGAGGCAAGCGACCTCCCGTGACCCGAGCTCCGTGAGGGTCACGTCCCGCTGAGTGGTGGAGTTTCTCAACACCGTGCGGGTCAGTTGGTTTAGTTTAGGCGGCAGCGAGTTCTGGGA
>NZ_PJJW01000005.1:1767-1976 GCF_002929675.1 Cryobacterium sp. M15 | reverse complement strand
TGCGAATCAGTAAGGAAAACGGTGCGAGTCACATCTAAATGCTCTCACAACCAACCCACTGGGTTAGGAGACACGCCCTAGGTGGACAGGCATAAACACGGGAACCAGAGAAACGGCAGTTCGAACCCGCCCTGTAGTATCTAATGCATGCGAGGTCTGGGGCCGTGTGGGTGAGTTGATCTACGGGCCTGCGTCCGAGCGGATCACGA
>NZ_PJJW01000005.1:0-1758 GCF_002929675.1 Cryobacterium sp. M15 | reverse complement strand
GCGAGGTCTGGGGCCGTGTGGGTGAGTTGATCTACGGGCCTGCGTCCGAGCGGATCACGATTGGCGACCGCACTCTCACCCACATCATGCTTGTTACGCTAGCGAAGCTGCGACGGGGCGAGGCTTTCGCACTCAACTTAACGTTCGACGCCTCGACAGGTGGCGGACGAACCACCGTGTGGTTATCGCCCAACACCTTCATTCAGTTCAGGTTCGATGGCAGCCGCAGACCTGCTGTGAACCGGTCATGGATCGACCAGCTCATGATGTCCGCGAACTCGCCCGAGGGCCTCAGCGTGACCGATGAGCCGACGGACAACTCGTCAGAGCCCGCAAACCCGCCCACTGGCGTAATCACAGTCCCACGCCCGAATCCCTGAAGAACGGACGCACTGACCACGCCTGAAGATTAGTCGGGTGGGTCAGTTTCGTCGGGCGGGTCGGCGGGGTCGCCGGGGTCGCCGGGGTCGCCGGAGGCAGTGTCCTCCTCCGTCTCCGGGGCATGGTCGGTCGAGGGCCCGTCGTCGTTGCGCTTCATCAGTGGTTGCGCAGCGAGCTAATGAGGTCGGACTTGTTCTTGCCGGAGTAGCCGTGCAGGCCGAACTCTCTGGCGCGTTTGCGCAACTCGGGCACCGTCATATCCTCGTAGTCGCCAGCCTTGCCCCCGCGCCGCGAGACCGCCTTCTGCCCGTCGCGGGCGGCCGCGTTGCTGACGCGGGCGGCTTTCTCCTTGCTGGCCCCATCGTCGCGGAGATCCTCGTAGAGCTTTGGATTCTTGAGACTTCTGTTCCGTTCACCTGGCATGTTTGCGACGTTACGCCGTTGTCAAGGTCGTGCAAGGGGCTTGATTTTGCATCCCATCAGTGAGTGGCTAGAGGTATGGCTGCGCTCATCGACCCCCGCTCCCGCTACAAGTCCGACGGCTTCCCGAAGCAGGAACAGGAGCAGCCCGGGCTCACCGATCGAACCGATCCGTTGCCAGACCACGGCGAGTCTAGCTACCAGGGCTCGGGCCGACTTGAGGGCCGTCGCGCGCTCATCACAGGGGGCGACTCCGGCATTGGACGGGCGGTGGCGATCGCGTTCGCGCGCGAGGGCGCCGACGTCGCGATCGTCCACCTGCCTGAGGAGCAGCACGACGCGGACGAGACCCTCCGCCTCGTCACCGAGGCCGGGCGCGTGGCCGCCTCGATCCCGGGCGACGTGCAGAAGGAGGGCTTCTGCCGTAGCGTCGTCGACCAGACGGTGGCGGCGCTCGGCGGTCTCGACATCGTCGTGCTCAACGCCGCGTACCAGAAGAACCGGGACGGGCTCGAGACGATTCCGACCGAGGAGTTCGACCGCGTCTTCCGCACCAACCTTTACTCGATGATGTGGATCGCCGGGGCAGCGATCCCGCATCTCCAGCCCGGCGCGTCGATCATCTCGACCACGTCGATCCAGGCATTCAACCCGTCCTCGGCGCTCATCGACTACGCGATGACAAAAGCGGCGCAGGTCGCGTTCACGAAGGCACTCGCCGAGCAACTCGGCCCGAAGGGCATCCGTGTGAACGCGGTGGCGCCCGGACCGATCTGGACCCCGCTCATCCCCGCCACCGGCTGGCCCGAAAAGCTGCCGACCTTCGGGCAAGACACCCCACTTGGCCGCGCCGGCCAGCCCGCGGAACTGGCCCCTGCCTACGTGCTGCTCGCCTCCGACGAGGGATCGTACATCTCCGGCGCGGTCCTGCCGGTCACCGGCGGCAAGGGCCTCTAG
>NZ_PJJW01000023.1:0-29380 GCF_002929675.1 Cryobacterium sp. M15 | reverse complement strand
CTAGAGGCCCTTGCCGCCGGTGACCGGCAGGACCGCGCCGGAGATGTACGATCCCTCGTCGGAGGCGAGCAGCACGTAGGCAGGGGCCAGTTCCGCGGGCTGGCCGGCGCGGCCAAGTGGGGTGTCTTGCCCGAAGGTCGGCAGCTTTTCGGGCCAGCCGGTGGCGGGGATGAGCGGGGTCCAGATCGGTCCGGGCGCCACCGCGTTCACACGGATGCCCTTCGGGCCGAGTTGCTCGGCGAGTGCCTTCGTGAACGCGACCTGCGCCGCTTTTGTCATCGCGTAGTCGATGAGCGCCGAGGACGGGTTGAATGCCTGGATCGACGTGGTCGAGATGATCGACGCGCCGGGCTGGAGATGCGGGATCGCTGCCCCGGCGATCCACATCATCGAGTAAAGGTTGGTGCGGAAGACGCGGTCGAACTCCTCGGTCGGAATCGTCTCGAGCCCGTCCCGGTTCTTCTGGTACGCGGCGTTGAGCACGACGATGTCGAGACCGCCGAGCGCCGCCACCGTCTGGTCGACGACGCTACGGCAGAAGCCCTCCTTCTGCACGTCGCCCGGGATCGAGGCGGCCACGCGCCCGGCCTCGGTGACGAGGCGGAGGGTCTCGTCCGCGTCGTGCTGCTCCTCAGGCAGGTGGACGATCGCGACGTCGGCGCCCTCGCGCGCGAACGCGATCGCCACCGCCCGTCCAATGCCGGAGTCGCCCCCTGTGATGAGCGCGCGACGGCCCTCAAGTCGGCCCGAGCCCTGGTAGCTAGACTCGCCGTGGTCTGGCAACGGATCGGTTCGATCGGTGAGCCCGGGCTGCTCCTGTTCCTGCTTCGGGAAGCCGTCGGACTTGTAGCGGGAGCGGGGGTCGATGAGCGCAGCCATACCTCTAGCCACTCACTGATGGGATGCAAAATCAAGCCCCTTGCACGACCTTGACAACGGCGTAACGTCGCAAACATGCCAGGTGAACGGAACAGAAGTCTCAAGAATCCAAAGCTCTACGAGGATCTCCGCGACGATGGGGCCAGCAAGGAGAAAGCCGCCCGCGTCAGCAACGCGGCCGCCCGCGACGGGCAGAAGGCGGTCTCGCGGCGCGGGGGCAAGGCTGGCGACTACGAGGATATGACGGTGCCCGAGTTGCGCAAACGCGCCAGAGAGTTCGGCCTGCACGGCTACTCCGGCAAGAACAAGTCCGACCTCATTAGCTCGCTGCGCAACCACTGATGAAGCGCAACGACGACGGGCCCTCGACCGACCATGCCCCGGAGACGGAGGAGGACACTGCCTCCGGCGACCCCGGCGACCCCGGCGACCCCGCCGACCCGCCCGACGAAACTGACCCACCCGACTAATCTTCAGGCGTGGTCAGTGCGTCCGTTCTTCAGGGATTCGGGCGTGGGACTGTGATTACGCCAGTGGGCGGGTTTGCGGGCTCTGACGAGTTGTCCGTCGGCTCATCGGTCACGCTGAGGCCCTCGGGCGAGTTCGCGGACATCATGAGCTGGTCGATCCATGACCGGTTCACAGCAGGTCTGCGGCTGCCATCGAACCTGAACTGAATGAAGGTGTTGGGCGATAACCACACGGTGGTTCGTCCGCCACCTGTCGAGGCGTCGAACGTTAAGTTGAGTGCGAAAGCCTCGCCCCGTCGCAGCTTCGCTAGCGTAACAAGCATGATGTGGGTGAGAGTGCGGTCGCCAATCGTGATCCGCTCGGACGCAGGCCCGTAGATCAACTCACCCACACGGCCCCAGACCTCGCGGTTGCGTCCAATAGCGTGGTGTAACCCCCGGCCCTGATGGGCGTGTTGCACCGATGTGAGGCGGCCACCGCGTGATTCTTGGAAAGACCGATCAAGTCTTTTCCGAAGGAGTACACGCGATGACCGCACCCCATTTTATTGACCCTGCCCGTTTCCTGTCCGAACAACTCGAGCAAGCCTCCCCGGACCTGATGCGCCAGATGCTGACCACGTTCATCAACGCGCTGATGAGCGCCGAGGCCGCCCTGACCAGCGTCGTGGCGACCTGCTACCTGCTCGGGGTCTCGACCAGGCGGATGGAGAAACTCGTCGAGTCCCTCGGCATCACCCGCCTGTCCAAGTCGCAGGTGTCGATCATGGCTAAGGACCTCGACGAACAGGTCGAGCAGTTCCGCACCCAACCCATCGACGCCGGCCCTTACACGTTCGTGGCCGCCGACGCCCTGGTGCTGAAGGTGCGCGAGGGCGGCCGTGTCGCCAACGTCCACGCGCTCCTCGCGACGGGCGTGAAGAAGGACGGGCACCGCGAGATTCTGGGCCTGCAGGTCACCAGCGCCGAAGACGGCGCCGCCTGGCTCAGCTTCTTCCGCGACCTGACCGCCCGCGGCCTCACCGGCGTGAAACTCGTCACGAGCGACGCTCACGCCGGCCTCGTGGCCGCCATCGGGGCGACCCTGCTCGGGGCGACTTGGCAGCGCTGCCGCACCCACTACGCCGCGAACCTGATGTCCGCGACCCCGAAGACCAGCTGGCCGTGGGTGAAGACCCTGCTCCACTCCGTCTACGACCAGCCCGACGCGGACGCCGTCCACGCACAGTTCGACCGGGTCCTGAACGCCCTGGAGGAGAAGCTCCCCGCGGTCGCCACCCACCTCGAGACGGCCCGGGCGGACGTGCTCGCCTTCACCGGCTTCCCGAAGGAGATCTGGCGTCAGCTCTGGTCCAACAACCCACAGGAACGCCTCAACCGCGAGATCCGCCGCCGCACCGACGTCGTGGGCATCTTCCTCGACCGCGGCTCCCTGATCTGGCTCGTCGGAGCGGTCCTGGCCGAACAACACGACGAATGGATCGAAGGCCGCCGTTACCTCGGCCTCGACGTCCTCAGCCGCTCACGCCTCACCCTCGTCCCGACCGACCGACAAGGAGGAACAAACAACCGAACTCGGCGCCCTCAGCGCCTAGAAATCCAAGAATCACGCGGCAATCTCGTTACACCACGCATTTGGACTTGACCGACCTCGCATGTATTAAATACTACAGGGCGGGTTCGAACTGCCGTTTCTCTGGTTCCCGTGTTTATGCCTGTCCACCTAGTGACAGCATTTAAGGTGGCGGGTCGCTTGTCGAGCCGGCGGAAGGGTGCCCTTCTTCCTCGGCGTCGCGTAGTTCCTCTTCGTCGATCGTAGGTACATCCGGATCCGGGTTGGGCGATTGCGGAGTGAAGTGCAGTTTCTGCATGCACGGAGTGGGTGCTTTCCGCCGGGCATCGGTGAACTCTTTCGAATAGTAGGCGCGGGCATCCGGCACGTCGCGATCACCAGAGATGAGGTCGTGCGCGAGGTTCAGGGCGAGCCGATTGGCTTCCTCGTCGTGGCAGATGGCCGAGAGTTCGCCCATTGTGCGGCGCGCAACCACGCTGCCGTCGAATTGGGCGAGTGCGCTGAACAGGTCCGGGGCCACCCGGTAGTCGATGATCGATTCGACGGAGTCGTAGTGCGGTGCTGGAAACCGGTGTTCCCAGAATGCTTTCGTCGCCACGACCCGCTTCCACTCTCCTACCGCGAACCAGGTCAGCTGGGTAGCGGTCGACTCGTGCGGTTCACCGTACTTGTCGACAACCAACTGCGCGGCCTCCCGCGATTCGTCTGGCCAGTCGGCCAGTACTTCCGAACTGTGCATGAGTAGCTGCTATCCGTCGTTCATGATCGTGGCGTCCTCGTCGGGCTGGAGATCTTCGTCTGCCTCGACGAGACGATCTTGGTCGGGAACGCCTTTGACTCCGGTGGCGATGTCCCCGTCGCGAGTTGGTTTCTCGGTGATGGGGAAGTCCTCCTCGATGCCGCCAGGTGTGTTGATTGTCGGATCTGTCATCAGTACTTTCCTTCCGGGAGTGAGGCCAAGGCGTTCGCCTTGCTTCATAAAGCTCACGTCACGGCTGGCGCCCCCGCAACCCGCTTGACCATTCGCTCTCGGCGAGTAGTCTCTGCGCGTGTCGGGTCCTGTCGAGGCTCGATCGACAGATCAGGTTTCGAACTAGCACCCATCGAATCCCACGTTCCGCGGCCCTGTACCGGCTCCTCGAGGCGGCTGCCCGGCATGACGGTCGGCTAGCCGGATGTCGGCAACCCCGTTGACTGCGCGGCAGCATCGTCGTAGACCGGAGGTGACGAAAGGATCGGGATGTCCGTGGAACTGAATCAGGAAGCCCTCTCCCACGCGAAGGGGTTGCTGCGTCGCGGCGAGATCACTCATGACGATCGGGACGACTGGAGCGAGCACGCTCCCAGCACCGATGAGAACAACACCTTCATCGACAAGCACGGGATGGCCGAGTACGCAAAATGGCATCTCGGCGAAGACACCGACCAGACCGAGGGCACCCGAGGTCGTTACCTGTTTCCTTACGGCGACTTCAAGAAGCTCCACCGGTGCGCCGTCATCTCTGGTGAAAGCCGAGCGGGCCAATATGGCCATCCCACGATCAAGACCGCGCTCAAGAAGCTGCTTATCTCGATCGACGAAAAGGCTTCCCAAAAGTGACCGTAGGGGTGCGCCCGGATACTGCCGAACCCGATCGGCAGTCGTCACCAGAGAACGTCTCCAGCCCGACTTCGGAGCTGCGGCGTATCGACTTCACGGGGGCCATCTGGTTCGCAGCCACCATCATCGCGACAACCGTGCCGCTGGGTGGGATGCTTGCTGCCGGATGGCATCCCAGCGACTCGATACCCCTGCTGGCCGTGGTGTGGTGGGTCGGTGCCACCGCCATCGTCGTTGGCATTGCCTCGTTGGCCTGGGCCGGGTGCCCCGTGTTGGGTTCCAGCCTGGAGGAAGCGGACCGTCAGAAGTCCTTCTGCATCCGCGCTGGAATGGTCCTCTATCTCGGCGGGACGGGCGCCGCGATCTTTGCCCTTCTCATCAACCCGAGGGGATGATCCACCCATGACCACAGATCCCACCAGAATCAGAAGTCAGCCAGCTCTGACCACCTCGACCAGACGGATTTGGCTCATCGTCGGCGGCATCTTCACAGGCGTGTCTCTTGCAGTCCTGATGCCGATGACGCAGCTCCCACCGCCAGGCGTTGCGCTGACCGGCGCCATAGCGGTAGCCACTCTCTACATTGCGATGATCGTCGCTCGGATCGTCATCCCCGCCGGCCGGCGCCGGCTCATGCTCCTGGCCGCGGCAACGCTGACGATCCCGGCGACCGCGGTCGTCACCGCAACTGTCGTGGCGAGTGCGGCAACACTCGACTAGCCAGCGAGGTTTCGTCAAACATGGCGAAAGGCTCCGGTGATCGTGACCACTGGAGCCCTTCTGTGCGAATCGTGGTTTTCACCTCGTTCGCACTTTTGACGCTACGCCCGTCAACCCAGGGAAGCAACCCCCCGGTGGATGCCTAGCGGTAGTGCGGATAGTCGGGGTACCGATAGTCCGAACCCCAGAATGGCCCGTACCCGTAGTAGCCCAGAACGCCGCCGTAGGTGTCGCGTTCTCGAACCAGTTCCGGGTCGTAGGCAGGGGCGTCGGCGACGTTCTCGCGGGTCTGGCCGATCCGCACCTCGTCCTCCGTGATGGCGGTGATGGCGTCGACCGGGATGAGAGTCATGTCCTGGCCGATGCCCAGAAACCCTCCCGAGGCCACGTCGAGGAACCGCACCCGACGCTCAGTGCCGTCGATCAGCAGATCCTTGACCTTGCCGAGGTCGTCGCCGTTTCTATCTCTGACGTCACGTCCGCGAATGTCCTCCTCGCGGTCGGCAACCGTCTGATCGGTCTCACTTAGTCTGACCAGTGTTCCCGTGTCCGAGGTGTCCGGGTTGTTCATGATGTTCTCCTTCGTCGTCGTTTCACCGGCTAGTTGCGCCGGACGCTCTCGGGAGGATCACCCACTCTGGGCAGCCCGCCATCGCGAGAGCGAATGAACTGCTGCCCTCTCTACGCTACGTCCTCGTTCGAGCGCCGTCGAAGAAACCTGACCCCTAGCCAAACCGGGAGAAAGGGCGTAAGCACGAAGGACCGACCCAATCGAAGGAGGAACCGTGGCAACCTGCGACACCTGCGGCAACGAGTACGACAAGACGTTCACCATCGAACGTGCCGACACGACCGGCACGTTCGACAGCTTCGAGTGCGCGATCACATTGATGGCGCCCGTCTGCATGCACTGCGGCTGCCGGATCCTGGGCCATGGCGTCGAAGCCGAAGATGGGATCTACTGTTGTGCCCACTGCGCCCGCAGCACCGGGCACACCGAATTGGTCGACAGGGCATAAATCATGCCACAGGACGACGCACCCAAGCACCGCGACGACAAGCGGCCCCAAGAACCACCGGACCCGGATCCCGCGACCGAACTCAGCAATCCCGAACCACACCCGGACACCGAGCCCGAGGAAGACCCCTCACCATTACGAGGTCCCGGCCCCGCGTAACCCTATCGAGCGAGCCCGGGCGGTCCTACCGTTTCCACTGTGACGTGGCTGCCTCCCCCACTCGAGCGCCTCGCTCGTGGGGGATGAGCGAGCGGACACGCCGGACGACGATGGCCGCGTTTCGCGACAGGCAGGAAAGAGCCGACCGCTTCTGCAGCGGGCTCCCCCACGCCTCTGATCCAGAGTTGCGGGGGTCGTCCCCTAGTTTTCGGCGGCGTACCCCCCCCCGACCCACCACTAAAGCTGCTGAATGCTGAGTTGTTAGCCCCCTTGTCATCGTTGCCTGGATGGGGTGGTGTGGAGGGGCCGGCAACGACGCTGGCGGCCCGTGCACGGGCCGCGACCGGAAAGGAAGCGACATGGCACAAAGCGACTTCGACCGCGAGAACGGATCCGCGAAGGACGTCGAACCCGGCGTGCCCGGAGCGCCGGAAGCCCCCGAGTTGCCGGACGCCCCCACGGCGCCCGACCCCGAGAGGGAGCCCGCGTCGCCCGAGATTACTTCGAGCGAGCCGCCGCCATACGCGCCCGACGAGGCGAACAACGGCACAATACCCAGCCCAGGAACGCCGACCGGCGGGGCGCGCTCCCGTGACCGACCCCAAATATGGCCCGGGCGATGTGGATCAGGCTGCGGTCGGCTAGCCCGAGGAGTCGTTCGGCTCAGCCTAGGGCGCCAACGACGAACTCACGACCGGCGACGCATCGATGAACGCGAACCGCGGCTTATCGGGCTGGGAAAGGAAATGCAGATGGGACGTCATTCGATAAACCACCACCCAGAGCTCGGCGACCGCGCCGGGCAGTCGTCGGCATCTCCGGCATCTCCGTCGCCCGCGGCGTCGGACGCCCCTCGGCCGGCTCCCGGCTCGGGAGCCAGACCGTTCGAAACTGCGCCCGCGGCGGCGCCAGACGAGCCGGACGCCCACTCGGTGCCGCAGACCGGCGGCACCGGGAGCTCCCCCGGGCACGCGCTGCTCTGATGGCGATGTTCGGCCCCGAGGGCAGCCAGCCCAACGACTCCGACGGTCTGATGAACGATCAGGTGATGCCCACTGCGGATGGTCAGATGGCCTCGAACACCACGGAGGAGGTCGTCCCGCCGAAGTCGGACCGCTCCGCGGCGGAGGACCGCGGGAACTCGGAGTTCGAAGCCCAGGAGGGCAGGCGCGAGGAGACGGCAGGCGCGCCCGCCGTGAGCGTGCCGAGCGACGTCAACTCGACGGTCGGCGACGAGCCGACATAGGACGGGCGCGACGACCCGACCGATGATGAGCCATCATCGTCGGCCTTCGGCGAAGCGCCTCCTCGATCCCGGTTCCACTTCTTCCACGCTTCGTTTTCATGCCACCAGACTGGCCCCAACCGTCGCGGTGTTCACCGACGCGCCGACCGCTGCAGCTGCTGCTCGCATGCCGGTCCCGGTGCAGACCAAATCCACGAAGATTGTCCGTGCATCCGCAGGAAACTTCTTGACCATACCAACGCTCCTTCTCTAGAGGCGTTGCATCGACCATATGACTTTGCCATCCATGTAGCTGCCGTAATGTCTCGGATCGCGCAATACACGATGCTGTGAGGAATAAAACAAAAACTGAGACCACTCGTGAGGTGGTGACCGCGAAAGAATGGAGCGCCTGGCCAAGGAGCAGAGCCTGGCTCTGGGCGGAATTGCAGAACGTCATTGTCGGTCTTTTCATGGCCTTCATCAGGTTCGTTTGCTCGATCGGCAATGTGCATCTCATGGCTGCCCTGTTCAAGGACAGCCTCAGTTTGGGCGGAACCGTCCCCTCACGTTTGCCGGTCTGATCGCTCTGCTTCTGATGATCATTTATGGAAAGTTCTACGGTCGCCGGATCGCCTTGTGGATTTTCTTCAAATTTTGAACGCAATGATTTCAGCAGGTCTTGCCGTGGATCTGCTCTTTCGCGTCTTTGGCATCCCTGCGTCGACCCGACCAGTACAAATCATGCCGAGGCGATTCGAGCGGAACGACACTACATATTTGAACATCGTCTTTCTGCTCATGGCCAGCTTGGTATGGTGGCCATACCGGAACCGGTTTCGTTTGGACGGGGTAGATGAGTATGCCAAATACGTGGTGCGCGGAATTCAGCTCGAACACGCCCAAGCATCTGCCACAGACCTACACGAAGGCATCATGTGCTACTTCTACTCCGTCCGCTCCCACGACAAGTTTGTGGCGGAGCTGCCTAAGTACCTGGAAGCATCGGGAATCGAACCGATGACCAGTATGGGCGCGGAAGTCACTAGCGTAACAGCAGGACCGAGCTTGGCTTTCCGGCGGCAGCCGAGCTGTCAGGATAAGCAATGATCGAGTTCCGCTCGGTAACTAAGCAGTTCCCGGACGGCACGACCGCGGTAGATAATGTGAGCCTTGTCTTCCCCTCGCGGAAGACAACAGTGCTCGTCGGTTCCTCAGGTAGTGGGAAAACGACGATGCTCAGGATGATCAACCGCATGGTCGATCCGACGAGTGGATCAATTGAGATCGATGGAGAACGCGTTTCTACCCTTGATCCGGTCAAGTTGAGGCGCAGCATCGGCTACGTCATGCAGAACTCGGGGCTGCTGCCGCATCGTACGGTCGTCGACAATATCGCGACAGTACCCGTGCTGCGTGGCGTTAAGAAGAAGGAGGCACGTCAGCGGTCCCTGCGTTTGATGGATACGGTGGGTCTTGAACGCGCTCTTGCCGCGCGATACCCAGGGCAGCTCTCTGGCGGGCAGCAGCAACGGGTGGGTGTTGCACGAGGCCTTGCCGCCGACCCTAATATCCTGCTGATGGACGAACCTTTCGGTGCTGTAGATCCGATCGTGCGTGCCGAACTGCAGACTGAACTCATCCGGCTCCAACGCGAGCTTGACAAAACAATCGTGTTCGTCACCCACGACATCGACGAAGCTTTCCTGCTTGGAGATCAAATCGTGATCTTCCGTCCCGGCGGAATCGTCGCGCAAATCGGCAGTCCGGCAGACGTTTTAGCAAACCCGGTTGATGCGTTCGTGGCAAGTTTCGTGGGAGTCGATCGTGGGAAGCGTTCCTTGCACCTTGAGGGAACGTCGGAGACTCCTGTCGTCGTAGACAGTGAAGGTAGGGCCGCCGGGGTGCTGACCGCATACTCACATTCGTTCCCTCTAGCAGAGGAGGTAGCCCAACCAGGCGCCGGCACTCCAGCGCAGGGTGCCGCCGCGTCATGACGTGGCTGTGGGCAAACCTCGATCTAGTCTGGAAGCTCACGCTAGACCACGTCGCGCTGAGTGTGCCTCCGATCATTCTAGGATTCCTACTCGCCCTTCCGGTCGGCTGGTTTGTCAACCGCCACCAAGCTTCACGCGGCGTGCTGCTGTCGATCGGAGGAGTTCTCTACGCCATCCCGTCCTTGCCGCTGTTCGTGATGATGCCCCTGATCCTCGGCACGAAAATTCTTGATCCGATCAACGTTGTCGTCGCTTTGAGTATTTACGCGTTGGCATTGATGGTGCGTGCGGCTGCGGATGCTCTGGCCGCCGTCGACACGGATGTCATCGCCTCCTCGACGGCTATCGGTTATTCAGACTGGTCGAGGTTCTGGCGCGTGGAGTTACCGTTGGCTGGGCCTGTGTTGCTGGCTGGCTTGCGGGTGGTTTCTGTCAGCACGGTCAGCTTGGTCAGCGTCGGCGCCATTGTCGGTGTTGACAGTGTCGGCTTCCTGTTCCTGAATGGGTTCCAACGGGCTTTTCTCGAAGAGATCCTGATTGGGATTATTGCCTCCGTGCTGATCGCCTTCGTCTTTGATGTCGTCCTGGTCCTTGTCGGAAGAGCGTTGATGCCGTGGGCTTCCGTGTTGCGCTCAAGCGAACATCGCCGTGGTCTTGTGACGGCAAAGGCGGTGACCAGACAATGAACCAGCTTTTCGCAATGTTCGCCTGGCTTCTCGATCCAGCACATTACGCCGGACCTGATGCGATCCAGGTCCGTGTAGGCGAGCAGGTCGAATACACCCTGCTCACGCTGTTGCTCGCCTCCGTAATCGCACTTCCAGTCGGCTTGACAATCGGACACACTGGTCGCGGTCGAACCCTCGGCGTCCAGGTTCCAGCTGTGTTGCGCGCGTTGCCAACCCTGGGCCTGGTCATCCTGCTCGCCCTGATGGTCGGGCTCGGCCTCCTTGCGCCACTGATCGCGCTGGTCATCCTCGCGATTCCGCCCATCCTCACTGGTGCTTATGCTGGCCTAGAGTCTGTGGACCGCGAGACGATTGACGCCGCACGCGCTCTCGGCATGACCGAATGGCAGGTCCTGTGGAAGGTCGAAATTCCGCTGAGCATATCGCTCATCACCAGCGGCCTCCGCTCGGCTACCCTGCAAGCAGTCGCCACCTGGACCGTCGCGGCGATCCTGCCGTTGGGCGGGCTTGGCCGGTACATTTTCGACGCTTTGCCCGTACAGGACTACCCGAAGATGCTCGCCGGGTCGATGTTGGTCATCGCGCTGGCTTTGGTAACAGACGCGCTGTTCGCTCTTTTACAGAAGATGGTGACCCCGCCCGGGGTAAGGGCGGGGCGGGTATCGCTGGCGCGGGCGAAGACAATTCATTCTCCTGCCAGGGCGACACCCCTCCGCCATGCATCATTCATTCGAAACGAAAGGTGAACTATCCATGCTGCGAAGAAAAGGCCTTGTTGCCGCCGCACTCATCACCATCGGCCTCGGCGCACTCAGCGGGTGTGCGTCAGGGGACCCCTTTAGCAGTGCCAACAGCAACACGACCGGCGAGGGTCCGGCCGGGTCTGACACAATCACGATCGGGTCCGCCGCATTTCCCGAGAGCGAGATTCTCGCCGAAGTGTATGCCCAGGCACTTGAAGGAAAGGGGGTGACCGTGAAGCGGAGTTTCAACATCGGACAACGTGAGGTGTATCTATCGGCGCTGAAAGACGGTTCGATCGACGTGATTCCCGAGTACTCGGGCAACCTGCTGCAGTCCTACGACAAGAACACAACGGCGGAATCCAGTACTGACGTTTATGCGGAACTGCAGCAGAAGGTACCGTCCGGTTTTGAAGTGCTCGATCAATCCCAAGCCCAAGACAAGGACTCCTACAACGTCACCAAAGAGTTCTCCGAAAAGTATCAGGTCAACAGCCTTGCCGACCTGAAGAATGTGCACATTCCCCTCAAGCTGGCGTCGAACCCGGAGTCCGCAGAACATCCCGCAGGTATCGAAGGCCTCAAGCGATTGTACGAGGTGAGCGTGACGCTCGTACCGATCAGCGACAGCGGAGGACCACTGACCGTCAAGGCTCTGGTCGACGGCACCGTGCAGATAGCAGATGTGTACACGACATCACCCGCGGTTAAGGCCAACCATCTGATCACCCTCGACGATCCCGAGAACATGATCCTCGCGCAGAACGTGCTGCCGCTGATCAACAGCAGCAAAGCGTCGGAAAAAGTCGTCCAGGTCCTCAACAATGTGTCCGCAATATTAACGACCGACGACCTGATCGAATTTAACACGAAGAGTAGCGGTAGCGCCAAAGAGTCCCCGTCAGCGATCGCGAAAGACTGGCTCGCGGAAAAGAGACTCTGAATCCGCGCCTGCCCGAACTTCACGATCGGGCGCATGGTGAATCGGCGACCATCTGGCCAAGGAAATCTTGGCCGCAGTAGAAGAAGAAGAAGGAGCCTATTGTGAGCATTCGACTGGGAGCCGTCCTGACGGAACAATCGAACAAATTACGGCATGAACCGACTGCCAAACGCGTGCGGGCTTTCGTGGGGACGGAGGTTGCCGTTGACAGTGAACGAGCCGTACTCGTGTGGGAACCGCATCAGGCTATACCGACCTATGCCGTACCGCGAGAGGATGTAGTCGTTCCGATCATCGACGCGAAGACGGATGAGGAGGCTCCCGACGGCGCCCCTAGCCACGACATTCACGGGTACCGTGTGATTCTTCGAGCCAACGCCAGTGGCTCTGTAGGTTCGGGCTATGTCGCCGACGACCCTGATCTCTCCGGCTTCGTCATCCTTGATTTCAGCAGTTTCGACCACTGGCTCGAGGAAGATGACGAAGTCGACGCTCATCCGCGCGATCCGTTCCACCGGGTCGACGTCCGTCGCACGTCTCGAAACATCCAAGTGATGATGAACGGTCAGCTTCTTGCTGACACCGTCCACGGCAAATTGCTCTACGAGACGACACTGCCGACCCGCTACTACTTGCCGAGGGAAGACGTATTTATAACACTTACGCCGAGTCCGACACGCACTCTCTGCCCGTATAAAGGTAAAGCGTCGTATTGGTCGTTCACACTTGACGGGCAAGCGGTCGAGGACCTCATCTGGAGCTACGAGGATCCACTCGAGGACGCCGCCGGATTAAAAGGATACGTAGCCTTCTACGACGACAAAGTTGAGGTGCTGCTGGATAAGAAGCTCACGGACGCCGACTAGGAGTGTGCTGATTTACGAGGTTTCAGTGGGCCGTTCGGGTGCCGAAGGCCATTTTTTGCACTACGCCGGGGCCGTGGAGAGCCTACTGTGGGGAACTTAATGCCTGCGGGTTTTTAACACGCTCTATTGTGATTTGTGGGAGTTGAGGGTGTAGCTCCAGTCTGGGTGGAATTCGTGGCGTTCGATCAGGGGGTCGACCATTTCGGTGTCGCTGATTCTGATCCCGGTCGGGTAGGTGCTGTCGTCGAGTTCGGCGTGGACTTTTATACTGGCTCAGGTGGTGGTGCCGCCGATGAGATCGCTGATGACTTGATGGCTGGTCAGCGGTCTACCGACCCAGTTCATCGAGATATGGGAGAAGAGCCGGTGCTCGATCTTGTTTTACTTGCTCGTGCCCGGTGGTAGGTGGCAGACGGTGATGGCCAGACCAGTTTCGATAGCGAGGGCTGCCAGCTGTGTCTTCCACGCCCGGAATCGGTAACCGTTGGAGCCGCCACCATCGGCGCAGACTAACAGTTTGCTGGCGCCGGGATAAACCTGGGCGCCGCCCTCGTGGAACCAGCGGCGGAGGGTATCGACCGCGAATGCTGCGGTGTCATGGTCAGTACCCACGGACACCCACCCGTCATCGTTTGCGACGTTGTAAACCCCGTAGGGGTTGGCTTTGCCGAGATGGGGATCGGGGAAGTCGTGCACGTTCACCGGCACCGGGTCCCTGCTCGGTCGCCATTGTTGCCCGCAGTTGCTGAACAGGCCGACGAGTTCTTTCTTCTTCGTGTCTATACTGATCACCACTGTCATCCCGCCAGTCCACGCGCCCAAAATGGTGTTTTGTTTAGTTCGCGGGGACTGGAGCCTGTTCCCCTCGGAAGAGCCGCAGCCCAATTCCTGCACCCAGCAAAGCCGCCGTCCCGAAGACTGCAAGTGCCAGAGGGAAGCCCATCACTAACAGGCCCTGGAAAACCAGGCTCCCCAGGCCTAAACCGATGAACAAGACAAACGCCATCAGGCCTACCGCCTGACCGACGGTACCGGGCAAATCCGTGACGATCCCCCCCCAGCAGCGGCTGTGTCATGTCGTAACCCAGGGACAGCGCCGCGATGGTGATGGCCACAACCGGTAAGGGCGCCTCGATAGCCAGGATGAGTGCGCACACTCCGGCGATGAGCACCCCTGCCGGGATGATTCTCGCCCGGCCATAACGATCGGCCAGCTTCCCGATAATCGGGCCGAACAGGAATCCGGGAACCCCGTATCCGAGCAGTGCCAAACCAACCCCGATCGGACCAAGCCCGAATCATTGGACCAGGTACAGCCCAAGCCAGGTGTAGATCCCGGAGTGCAGCACGGCGTTGAGGAGCACAAAGCTGTAGGTCCACCGGCCTCGTGAGATGGACAGCAGCTTCCCATAGGCCGCGATTACAGCATTCCACGGTGGCGCATCCCGGATCGAATGTGAGACGGGTAGCAGGAAAACGGACGGCACCCCGATGGCCAGGATGCCTGCTGAGGATACGAGGAACAACCCCTCCCAGCCGATGAATGGTTCCGTCAGGGCTCCGGCGGTAGAGCCAACCGCGATGCCGCCGGCCATCCCACCGAACAACGACCCCAACGCCCTGCCGCGTTGAACGAAGGGGAACACGTCACCGATCAACGCTAAGGAGATTGGGACGACTCCGCTGGCCGCAGCCCCTGTCACAAGACGCATCAGCATGAACATTCCGGCCGTGTCAAAGAGGGCAGTGCCCGCGGTAAGAACAGCGAACGTCAGCAACGAGCCGAGAATGATTGGACGTCGTCCGATCCGGTCGGAGAGCGGCCCCCACAGCAAAGTCATCACGCCATAGGGGACCAGATAGGCCGGGACGGCCAGACCGATCGTTCCAGAACTGGTGTGGAACGCCTGCGCCAGCTGGGGCAGGATCGGGGCGACCATGAAGGCCTGCGCGAAAGTCAGAAAAGCGGCCGTAGTGACTAGCGCGAGGAACCCGCGGGGCGCTTGATCCAAGGCCTCACCCTCGGTAGTTCCTGCCGGTACCTTGGTCACGTTGGAATCGTCGGTAGTCAACGACGCGCGCCATGTGGAAATGGAACGCCGGACACGAGAGCACACGCGGCCGCCCCGATCGAGTCGAGGCCAGGCGCCGTCACGCGATCAGAGGCGAGAATGGTTCGTTGACAGGCGGCTGATGGCATGCCAGCGCGCGGCGGTGTGTTCTGCGTGATCATTGTTCTCCCCCGGTGAAATGGACTGTGGCCGCAGGCGGACGCCATAGGCTCGCGTGGCGCAAGACCCAGTAGAGTTCGTGATGAAACGCATTTGTAATACGGATGACCGTGCGCAAGCCCGTGTCGACGATGGCTTCAGCGATGCAATGGGCTACTTCGTTCAGTCGTGCCGAGACTGAGTGTTTGGTGGAGACCAGACGAAGAGCGGTCACCATCCCATTCGATACCATCACGGCGGCCAAGGCTGTGCCTCCGCCGCCGTCCCGACGTGTACGGCGCTACCCACCGACCGTGCGAGTAACGTGACCGGTCATGCCGTTTGCGGTGGAAGGGTCTGGTGAGTGCTGACCGCCAGGCGGTTCCACACGTTGATCGCGGCAATGGTCATCAACAGCTGCACAATTTCCCTCTCCTCGAATGATGTCCTCACCTGCCCCCACAACGAGTCCGACACGCCGCCGTTTCCGATGAGGGTCACAGCCTCGGTGAGTGCGAGAGCGGCACGTTCGCGCTCGGAGTACACGTTCGGCGCCTCCTCCCATCCAGCTAACACATCGAGTCGGCGCTGATCGACGCCCGCCGCTCGAGCTTCACGCCCGTGCATGTCCAGGCAGTACGCACATCCATTGATCTGCGAAGCACGAATTTTCACGAGCGCCAACAGAGGTTCACCCAAGCTTCCCGCGTGAATGTATTTTTCTAGGGCGATCATCGGTTTATAAGCCTCGGGATCGACGTCCGGGACGGAGATGCGCTGCTCAAATAACATTGTCGTTGTCTTTCTGTCCGTGTTGCTGGTGCGTGTACATCGAGCGGCCGTTAGTGCGCATGTCGCCCGATGAAGTCATTGATTAGATGCACGACGGTGTCCAGCTGTTCGTCCAAGACGAAGTGCCCGGTGTCGAGCAGGTGCAGTTCAGCAGACGGAAGGTCGTCAAGATACGCGCGCGCCCCTGATTCTAAAAAGAACTGATCGTTACGGCCCCAGGGCAATAGCATGGGGGGCTGGTGCTTGCGCATCCACGCTTGCCACGCGGGATACAGTGCGACGTTGGACTGATAGTCATAGAGCAAATCAAGCATGATCTGGTCTCGTCCAGCTTGATCAAGCCAGTGTTGGTCCAAGGTCCAGACGTCCGGATCGACGAAATCTGGATGCGCGGCCCCCTCGAGATGTTGGGAGCGCGTTGCCTCAGCTGTAAGCGCTCCGCGGATGACGGGCTCCATTTCCTTCTGATTTATCCAGTACTGAACCACCGGCTGCATATTCGGTCCGAGTCCGGACTCGTAGGCGTTGCCATTTTGTGCAATGACTCCCTGTATCCAATTTGGATGTCGCGCCGCGATGCGATACCCGATAGGAGCGCCGAAGTCGAAAACGTACATGAAGAACTCGTCGATGCCGAGGGTGACCAGAAATGCTTCGATAACCTCGGCGACGTGATCGAAAGAGTAAACAAAGTCCCCGCCGTCACTACTCGAGGGGGGAGCACTGCTGTAACCGAACCCCGGGTAATCCGGTGCAATGAGGTGCACCCGGTCGCTGAGCCGATCCATCAAGTGCGCGTACTGGTGTGACGCAGCAGGGAAACCGTGCAGCAGAACGAGCGTCGGCGCGTCCGCGGGGCCCGCCTCCCGAAAGAAGATCTCTAGCCCATCGACGGAAATGGTGCGATGCCGCACCCCCGTGAGCTGATCAGTGTCCGTTGTGAATTCGGCCATACTGTCCTCGTTTCGCTCGTCTATGCCTACAATTCACACTTTCACTCGCGGTAGGTTGTGTCAACACGCCTACGAAGTGATGCCATCCTTGCTGTCCATGACGAGACGGACGATGACCACGTCTGCGCCACAACTCATTCTTATCCGGGCTGCGGCATACACCGTCGACCGTCACCCTCCGATCGTGGCCGCCTTCACCGCTGCCAGCAGTCACAGAGGTGCACACGTTCGCCGTATGTGTTCATTGGTGGCCGCCAGTGGCTATATTTTCGTTAGGGCCTCGCCCTTGTGCATCGCCACGTGGTCGGTCGTGTCGCTCGTGATCTCGTACTGCGGATCATCAAGACTGCAGCGGCGAGTGTGGCCTTTGTATTCCACGTCTTTCGCATGAATCTTCGTGATGGTGCCGTGCACATGGCCGGCCTCGGAGTTCCACCGCACGTGATCGCCGACTGAGAATTTTTTTGTCATTGGTGTACCTTCCTCTGCTATAACTTTGCCGAATCTTTCCAGCGTATTCACTGCACCATCTTGCCCAAATTCGGATTGGTACTCTCATGGATCACTCTTCAGGAGGGTACCAAACGCGGTCACCATCGACCTTCGCAAAGCTGGTCAGGGTGTGCGGCTTGGTCGAGGTTAGGCTCATGATGTCGGCAACCTGAAAGCCCCGCGCCAGCAACGCATCTCCGATCAGTGATCGATGACAACGCCAGGGCACGGCCTCGGCACACATGATCGCTACGGTCTGCTTCCTCGCCAGCACCATCAACTCATCGACACCGGCAACGAACTCGGGCGTTTGCATGTAGTCGGCGTAGTTGCGAAAGCTTCTGTTACGCCACGCTCCATTGATAGATGCTTCCGCCACCGGGGTGTGCCGTAACCCGCCGAGCTCGGGGAGTCGCTGATAATCAATACCTGCCTCCGGCATGCTGGCGATAAGTTCGTGTTCCCCAAATTGCGGGTTGTGACGAGACCCCGGAACGGTGCGCACGTCCAGGAGTCGTTCGACACCATTTGCCTTCAAGATTCCAACGAACTCATCAATCGGATGAGTCGAATGCCCGATCGTATACACACAGGTTTCAGCCATGTTCCCATTGAACCGCACGTGCTGCCCGCATCAGAAATGTCAGATTTGCGCGCCCGACACTATGCTCCTCAACAATGTGCGGGAGGGACCTTGTATGCCGACCACCACCGTGCTGCCATTCTGAAGCCGTCAGTAACCTCGTCAGTGACGAAGCTTCCTCGTCCCAGCCCACCGGTTCACGCAGGCCAAGCGCTGGCATCCCCGGTAACGCCGCTACTACCGGAAGCCCTGAACGAACGGAGAAAGCATGCAACCAATCCCGCCCATTCCAACCATTCGCACGCGAAAAAAACGGCAGGGACTGGCGATGTCTCACTGACAGTGTCAGTGCCGGCGGGCGTAGCGCGGACGGGAATCATTGTGCTCCACGAGGTCTGGGGCCTCTCCGTACCAGTCACCGATCTCATCGTCCGCCTGGCCGACTGCGGCTACATCACCGCCGCGCCGCACCTTTACCACCGCATCGCAGACCCCATCGTCACCGATGGGAACTTCAGACAAGCCCGCCGTTACCACGACACCCTGACTATGGAAGGGCTCACATTCGACATCGAGAGTGCCCTGGCCTGGATCCGCTGCCGGGGGAGAAAATCGCGATAATTGGTTTCTCCATGGGAGGCACCCTCGCATTGTGGGCGGCAGCAACACTGCACATCGATGCCGCCGTCACTTTCTATGGCGCCGGCCTGGCTTCGCCACGCTGGCCCGGCATGCTCAGCGGAATCGATGCCGCACGCGTGCTGAAGGCACCTTGGCTGGGAATATATGCCGGCCAAGACGCCAGCACACCCGCCCGTGACCTCCAACAGATGCGCGAAATCCTGACCCCTACCACCACGCAATCCGCGGTGGTGGTGTACCCCAAAGTTCGCCACGGCTTCGCCCTGGACCCGGACCTTCCACGCCACGCCGCAGACGAGACAACAGACGCATTCGAGCGAACAGCCCTCTTCCTGAAAACCCATTCACGCGAAGCCAGCCGGCCGCTTCCGCAAACGGTGTAATAGGATAACTCGGATCGGGCATCCGTCACAGAACTCCGAGCCCACGACCCACGACCCACGCCCCACGCCCCACGCCCCACGCCCCACGCCCCACGCCGAGCGACAGATAGTACACGCCGTTCGAACTCGCCGGAGATGAACAGGCTGCGTCGGATGTAATCGAGTCAAACACTCTGCCCTCAAGTCCGCACGCGGGCTATGTACCCTACCTGTGGAAGGTGACATCGAAACCTCACTGTATTTGTCGTCACAGAGATGTTTCCACGCTGGGCGTTAACCCGAGGGTGGCCCTAGCTTCGCGGATCATTTGGTGGGTGAAACCCCACTCGTTGTCGTACCAAGCCATGATCTTGATCAGGGTACCGTCCACCACCTGCGTCAGATCGAGGTTCACCACGGACGCGCGTGAATCGCCGATGATGTCGGAGGAGACCATCGGGTCCGCCGAAACGCCGAGGATACCCTGATACCTGGGCGTCTTCGCCTCCTCGATGAACACTGCGTTGACCTCCTCTACGCTGGTCGGGCGGGAGGTGACAATAACGATGTCGGCAATGGAGCCAACCTCGATCGGGGCGCGGATCGCAACCCCGTCGAACAGCCCGGCCAACTCCGGCAATGCCCGGATTGTCGACTGCGCAGCGCCAGTCGGAGCGGGCACCAAGTTAGCCCCACCTGCGCGCCCACGCCGGAAATTGTTGTTCGGCGAGTCGACTAGGCGCTGGGTCGCGGTATGAGCATGAATTGTGGTCATGATCGCACGCTCCACCCCCAGACGCCTTGTTGCGATCTCGATGACCGGTGTGATGCAGTTCGTCGTGCAACTGGCACAAGAGATGATCTGCGGATGCCCCTCCGCCTGGTTCACCCCGTGCACCACCGTCGGGACGGAGTCGGACTTCGTCGGGGCAGACAAGATGACGAACGACGCGCCCGCCTGAATATGTTTGGTCAGGTCCTCCGCCTGGGTGAAAGCACCAGTGCATTCCAACACTAGATCGACTGCGAGTTCCCGCCATGGCAGCGCCGCGGGGTCCCGTTCGGCCAGGACCACCACCCGGTGGCCGTCGATGACAAGCGCATCAGCCTCCACAACAATCTGACGGTGGTACCGGCCGTAGACCGTGTCGTATCGGAGCAGGTAGGCAAGATTCTCAATTGATGCCACATCGTTGACCGCAACAAGTTCCAAATCCTCCGACTCGAGCAGAATTTTCAATGCAGCCCGCCCGATTCGGCCCAACCCATTGATCGCCACTTTTGGCATCTGAGATCCTCTGATTTCCAGTCGTCGGTTTTCCAGTCGTCGGTTTGCACGACAAGATAGGTACCCCTTCATGCTGCGCCCACCATCAGCTGCCGTCAACAAGCGAGAGCACATTACCGGGATCATTTGTCGGTACAGGCTGGGCTCGAGGTGACGATGTTGGAGAGGGGAGAACTTCCGCTACTCCGGGCCCTCGGCCGAGAACTCGCCGAAGTACTTACAGGATTACATCGTCACCACGGCGTGGACCTGTACCAGAGCGTGCTGGGGGCCGAAATTATCGAGGGTGAGTCCCCACGTGCCACCAGGGTGAGATTAGTTGACGGCAATCAGGTTGACGCCGACCCACTCCTGGTGTGGTGCCGCGATCGGTGCGGTTCATGCCGGCGACGCGTATGCCGAGCGTGCTGCCCAGTCGGGCTACCTCCGCACCAATCGATCTCAGCCGACGACACGCAATATTTTGTTGTCGAAGTCCGCAAGTCCCCAAGGACAGTCGCCGGGTATCCCAAACACAAGTCCCGCGTCGGCCAGCATCCGCTGCCAGTGGATCTCCCGACTCGGCGGTGCGTTGAAATTCTTCGATCTTACGATGGTCGCCCCTAAAACGTGTTGGCGGCAGCGGGTGCAGCTCGTAACGCACATCCAATCGCCCCTCGACACCGTCATCGGTGTCTACCAACGCTGCCTCAGTGAGCATTGCGATGGTTACGACAATCCGTTCATCCGACGTGTCGTTTTTTCACCTTAGACCGAGCCTCTACCAGATCCATGGTCAGCGGAGTACGTTTGGGCAGAGACGCGACCCAACCTGTTTCGCCGCGGGAACGAATCCATTTCTCATCGCGAAGGAATATGACGACATGACAATAAACCCCACTCCAACGTCGGATACCGCGAAACTGACCGGCGAACACCTGCATCTCGTACACCGGTTGGCGACCCAGCTGAGGGTGGATTCCATCCGTTGCAGTACGCAAGCCGGTTCTGGTCATCCGACCTCATCGCTGTCGGCGGCGGATCTGATGTCGGTTCTTCTGGTCGGGCACCTACGGTATGACTGGGCCAACGCCCAGCAGGCGACCAATGACCATCTGATCTTCTCGAAAGGTCACGCCTCGCCGTTGTTGTATTCGATGTACCGTGCTGTGGGCGTCGTCGATGAGGACGAGTTGGTGAACACCTACCGCCAGTTCGGTTCCCGACTCGAGGGGCATCCGATGCCTATCCTGCCCTGGGTGGATGTTGCGACTGGTTCTCTCGGCCAGGGCCTACCAGACGCGGTCGGCGTGTGCCTGGCCGCAAGATACCTGGACAAGCTTCCCTACCAGACGTGGGTGCTCTGCGGAGACAGCGAGCTGGCAGAAGGTTCCATGTGGGAGGCGATCGACAAGGCAAGCTATTACAAACTCGGCAACTTGACGGCCATCGTCGACATCAACAGGCTCGGCCAGGACGGGCCTACCGAGCTGCAATGGGACATGGACAAGTACGCCAAACGAGTCCAAGCGTTCGGCGCACACGCCCTCGTGCTTGACGGACATGATGTCGTCGCGATCGATGCGGCACTGTCCGAAGCCCGGTCCCATCCGGACCAGCCGACAGTGATATTGGCCCGCACCATCAAAGGCAAAGGTGTGCCCGAGATTGAAAACAAAAACGGCTGGCACGGCAAGGCCCTCCCGCCGGAAATAGCGGACCGTGCTATCGCCGCCCTCGGTGGCGTGACCGGGCTGACTATCACCACCGCTGTTCCCGATGCCGGGACATCTGCGATCGTCCCCGACCCTGGCGCCACCGTCACCCTCCCTACGTGGGAGATCGGCCAGAAAGTCGCCACCCGGGCGGCTTTCGGTGCCGCGATTTCCGCGCTAGCAGTACGACCGGAGGTAGTTGTCCTTGACGGAGAGGTCGGCAACTCCACGCATGCCGGCGAGTTTCGGGAGGTCTGTCCGGAACGATTCTTTGAAATGTTCATTTCTGAACAACAACTCATCGCTTCCGCGGTGGGTTTGTCGGTACGCGGATACATCCCCTTCGCGTCAAGTTTCGCCGCTTTCTTGATCGCCCGACCCTACGACTTCATCCGGATGGCCGGCGTGTCGGAAGCGAACATTCGCCTGGTCGGCACCCACGCCGGCGTTGAAATCGGCCAGGATGGGCCCTCCCAGATGGCTCTGGAAGACATCGCGGCGATGCGCGCTATCCACACCTCAATTGTCGTATATCCAAGCGACGCACCCTCGACCGCGGCGCTGGTGAAGATAATGGCCGACCTGGACGGCATCAGTTACCTACGCGCGACCCGGGGCGCCTATCCGGTCATCTACGGACCAGAGGAGCAGTTTCCCCTCGGCGGGTGCAAGGTCCATCGGGCCGGGGCCGACGACACCGTGGCACTCCTCGGGGCGGGCGTCACCCTGCACGAATGCTTAGCCGCCGCCGAGGAGCTCGCTCAGTCCGGCATCGCCGCACGGGTGATCGACCTGTACTCGATCAAACCGCTCGACCGGGGCACCCTGGTCGACACCTGCCGCATCACGAAGGGACGGTTGGTTGTGGTGGAGGACCATTATCCGCAGGGTGGTATCGGGGGTGCGGTGATGGAAGCTCTGGCTGAGGCGGAGGTGCCGCAACTGCGCGTCAAACTCCTCGGCGTCACCGGACTACCGATGTCGGGTGAGCCGGCCGAACTCCTCGACGCGGCGGGGATCTCAGCCCGACATATCGTCGCCGCTGCCCGAGAACTAATCGAGATTCGATAATGCGCACCGCAGCCACGGTCAACTTCCGGAGGCGAGCAGAGTGAGGCTGGCGTCAGCGGTAATGTTCGTGCGTGAACTCGACCGATCAGTGCTGTTCTACAAGGAACTACTCGGCTTCGACGTCACAGTTCGAAATAACAGCGCTGCGCTGCTGGTCGGCGGCGACGGCGGCGAGCTGTATCTGCGTGAGATAGGAGCGTGCGCCGAGCATCCTCTTGGTCCCGTCGGGATCCAGTACCTGATTTGGACAGCGGAGGACGAAGAAGAACTTCGACGATGTGAACGGGTACTCCGCGCGCAGTCACCACACGTGACAAGCCAAACCATCGATGGATTCAGGATGGTCGAGGGCCGTGGCCCCGACGACGTGCCGATCGTGGTCACCTATCCGGGACCCGAGCAGGTACCGCGGCACGAGATAATCCCACGCATCTACGGGTGGTAACCACACATCCGGCGTAAAAGTCGATCACGACCCGGTCGGTCGGGCACGTCGCGGTTCACGCCCGGCAGGTTGAGTCGGTCGGTTGACGTACTCAAGCTTAATGCTCTTGACGTATCTGATGAAGAGAAGGTAATAATAACCGGCAAAAGAGGCACTCAAGACGAACCGATTCAAGACCAACACTCCCAAGTGGATGACGCCAAAGTGGCAGGGATCCTGGTGCAGGAGGAATCTGACCTGGCGGGTCATGACGAAGCGCACGTTTTAAGCGCTCTACGTCAGCGCTTCACTGACATCGGAATGCTCATCAGCGAGGACACTCTTCAAGATCATGCGCACCGCATCGCCACCCTCAAACCGAATGACTTCTCAAAAAAATAAGCAAATATCCAAAGTTGGCGATCAAAAGCACAAAGACATAAGCTACTGCCCGGCAAGCGAAGCCGAGACAGAAGCCAAGCAGACTCAATCCGTTCCATCAACGATCGATACGGACGCCGCGGACCACGTCAAGGTTGCCGCAGGAACCGGATGATCCCGGAGATGTCGATGCAAATGTAGGCGAGGCGGACATCAACCTGCCTCCATCTGGTGACACCGAGCTACCAGACTGATCCCGCTCCCCCGGAGTGTTGTCAATAAGGCCGCATCAACGAACAGTCGCTGGCTCCCAAACCACTGACCTGGGCCGAAGGCCACGGCCCTAGCTCGCGCGGTCGCACCACGCAGAGTGGGACCCCCGCGAGGGTATGCCGCCTTCGGCGCCTACGGAGCCGGAGCAGAGCCGTCGATGGCCCGACCGAGCAGTGCAGCTGAAAGACTTGTGGCGTACGCTTCCTAAAAAATGACCAAGAATGAGCCCTACCGGGGGTCGATTCTTAGAGACATCTAGGGCAAGGGGTCGAGCATTGTGCCGAGGAGCAATCCCATTTGGCCAGCCTCGGCGGCGATCACTGCTTGCACGCCGGCAGACAGCGATGAGTCGCGCAAAGTAACCGCCTCGTAATACGAGAAATTGCGGGCCTTCTGCGCAGCGGTGAACGCATCGGGGTGAAGCTGCATGGCCAGCACCAGGTCGGCCTGTTTGACGACCTGTTTGCGGTAAAGATCGAAATAGGGGAAATGCGACAGCAGCGGGTGCTGCTCGGCCGTGGTGGCCTCGAAGTTCCACACCTCATGACCAGTGAAACCCTCGGCCTGGGGGTGGACACTCAGCGCCTGGTCGTAGGGGATGACCATGCCGGCGGCGGCATCCCGCCAGTCGGCCATTTCTTCCGCGTCGACGCCTAGCGCCCGAGCCTGGTCGAGATGTCGTGCGGCCGCGTCTGCGGCTCCCAAGAGATTGTATTGCGCCATCACGTTGGTGTACACGTTGTTGTCGGCGATCGCTCTGTACTCGTCAGGCCGGTCACTCCGTCGATCCGGAATCGGCCCGCGCCGTCATGGTGGCCGAGTGAACGCCACAGCCGCGCGGTCTGCACCAGCAGCTCCACGCCGATCGTCCGCTCGAAATCGTGGTCTCCTGTGGCCGAGACGTAGCGGATTTCGGCGGCGGCGATATCCGCATTAACATGAAATGCGGAGGTGCCAGCTGGCCAATAACTAGAGCATTCTTCACCGCGCGGATGGTGCGCCATGGGAAAACCGCACCGGTGAGCCCGAGTTGCGTGGCCCGCTCGAGGGCGAGGGGCAGGGTGCTATGTCGCCACCGTAGTGCGTGTGCTGTCGCATCCGGTGCCGTGTAGGTCAGCACCAGTAGCACGAAAGTTTTGGTGTCCCAGAAGGAATGCCCGTCATATCCCGGCCCGGTGAGCCCTTTCGCGGCAAGCGCCCTCCCCTCGGCGCGCGCGCCAGCCTGAAGTATGTGAAACAGGGAAAACCGCACCGCCTGCTGGATTGCGGTGTCGCCGTCGAGTTCCACATCCGTCCGAGACTAGAAGCCATCCAGATAGGTGCGCTGCTCGGCGAGCAACCCGTCCCATCCGGTCTGCGTCGCACCGACCAACACCGCGTCGGCCTGGTCCCGAACCGCGGGCTGCGACCAGGAACCGGACCAGCCGTACGCAACAATCTTAATCAGCCGCAGCCGCTGCCCCGGCTCCAACATGGTTGAGACCGTCGTCCGCCCCAAATGCGGGAAACTCTCCGAACGCACTTCCGTTCTGGGCGGTCCGTCCACGACATGATCCATCACCGCCGCGACAATTAAACCGCTCTGCCGAGTGGAGTGCACCAATCCGGTCCGCGCGCCGCGGGCAGAATCGGTCTGCTCTTCCAACGGTGACTCCAACACCGCAGCCACCCGCGGGTCTCCGCCCGGATCGGGAAGCTGCTCATTGGCCACCAGCTCGGACTGCACCTCGACCCGTGTGGTTTGGTCGACGGCCTCGACCTCGTAACAGATCGCCGCGACCGCCCGTTGCATAAGAGACACCATCCGGGTGGAAGTGATAGTGACCGCACAGCCGGCCGGGGCGACCCAGTCTGACAGGTCAGCGTTCCGGTTCTGAAGTCCAGGCTGAGCTCGTGGGAACGCAGTAACCCGGAGCGGACATCGAACGGCTCATCGTTGACCAGAAACCGGATCAGTTTTCCGTTGGTGACGTTGATGATCGTCTGCCCAGACTCCGGATACCCGTAACCATTTTCGGCATAGGGCAGCGGGCGCTCTTCAAAGACCCCGTTCAGGTAGGAGCCCGGCAGCCCGTGCGGTTCACTCTCGTCCAGGTTTCCGCGCCAACCAATGTGCCCGTTGGACAGGGCGAACACCGACTCCGTCTGCGCCAGGACATCCAGATCAAGACTGGTTTCCCGCAAGCATCACGGTTCGACTTCGAAGGCGGGATGATCGATCATGCCGTCTGCAGCAGGTTCGCAAGATCGGACACGACGATGTCGGCCCCATGGTCGCGAAGAGCCTGTGCCTGACCCTCCCGGTCTACGCCGATAACTGCGGCGGAGTTGTCAGCGCGGCCGGCCGCCACTCCGGCGAGGGCGTCTTCGAATACGACGCATTCCTCCGGTTTCAGTCCCAATGCGTGCGCCCCAGCCAGGAATATGCCGGGGGCAGGCTTCTCCGTCAAATGCTCCCGCTTAGCAGTCAGCCCGTCAATGCGCTGATCGAAAAGATCCTCTATTCCGGCTGCGATAAACACGCCCTGGCAGTTGGTGCTGGAAGACACCACCGCGCAACGCAAACCACACGATCGAAACGCTCGCACATAACGCAGCGATCCCTCATACACCTCAACGCCATCCTCGCGGATGTGGCGCAGGACGATATCACTCTTCCGGCTGCCGAGCCCGTTTACCGTTTCGGATGCGTCCTCGGCACTGCCCTCCGGCAGGCTCACCCCACGAGATGCCGGGAAGGAGCGGGTAACGTTGGCACGGAATTTCCCGTCAACATACGCGTCGTAGTCGGCAACAGCATCGAAAGGTACGAATCGGCCACCGCTTTGGGCGGCCGTTTTGGTGATGACACCATCCAGATCGAACAGGCATCCGCGCACCCCTCGGTCACGCCGCCGGAGGCGGTACCTACCGCCATCGGTTCGGATTACTGGTTATCGGCAGCCTTGCCCGCGTCGTCCGCGCGCAGCTGTACCCGGTTCTGTTTCATCGGCGAAGAATCTGGGCGAGCACTGCAGCTTCGCTGATATCCGGGTTCTTAGTGCCGGTCAGCAGGGTCAGACGATGACGAATAGCCAGATCTCTCAAATGTTGCAGCGCCTTGCCGCGCTCGACGCGTTCCAGTTCGGCGCCGTAGCGTCGAGCGAATTCCTCGAACTTGGCTGGGTCGTGGCTGTACCACTTTCGTAGTGCCGTCGACGGGGCGACGTCCTTGCACCATTCGTCCAGTGCCGCCTTGACCTTCGTCATGCCGCGTGGCCAGATGCGATCCACTAGGACCCGAACTCCGTCCTGCTCCTCAGCCTCGTCATACACGCGGCGAACCCGTATGTCCAGTTTCGCAACCATCATGCAACCTCCCCAACAATCGGTCTCAACATCAAGGTTACGGGCGACCCAGCTTGTAGGCACCTGATCTGCTCTTAGAACCGCCCTCGAACAGTTGTGGGCCACTGCACCACTAGGGCGTGTCTCCTAACGGCTTCAGCCAGATTGTGATGGCCCGCAGGATGACTCCGCCGCGGTAGTTGACGGCGAGCTTGTCGTATCGGGTCGCGATGCCGCGCCATTGTTTGAACGCCTGGAAGCATCGCTCGATCACGTTGCGGCGTTTGTAGGCCTCCTTGTCGAATCCTGGTGGCCGGCCGCCTTTCCCTCCCCGCCGTTTGCGGTTGGCGATGTGGTCGGATTTCTCTGGAATCACGGCTTGGATGCCGCGGTCGCGCAGAAGCTTTCTGTTCGCCTTTGACGCATAAGCTTTATCGGCCATGGTGCGATCAGGCTGAGGGTGTCAGATGGTCTGTGTAAGGGGTTGCGGATCTTTTTGAAGGAGTGACACTAATGGTCATGACAGAACGAAATGAGAAGCTGAAAGCACCGAAGTCACCGGCTCAGCGTGCGGCCGCCGATGCGATCAAGGAGCTGCGCGATAGCGGCGCTCTCGATGGTCTCTTCGCGAAGATCGATGCCGGCACGATGCAACTCACCGGCGAGGGCGGGTTCGTGCCCGGCCTGATCAAAGCGGCCCTCGAGCGGGGCTTGCAAGCCGAGCTGACCGAGCACCTCGGCTACGACAAGGGCGACCCCGAAGCCAGGTTCTACCCGAATTCGCGAAATGGAACGTCCGCGAAGACCGTCGCAGCTGAAGTCGGCGACTTGGAGCTGGAGATCCCCCGGGATCGCGACGGCAGCTTCACGCCCCGCCTGGTGCCCAAGGGCGAGCGGCGCCTCGGCGGCCTCGACGACATGATTATCTCGCTCTATGCCGGCGGGATGACGGTGCGCGATATCCAGCACCATCTGGTCTCCACGATCGGCACTGAGCTGTCTCACGAGACGATCTCCAAAATCACCGACGCGGTCCTCGACGCCGTCCTGGAATGGCAGCGCCGCCCGCTGGAACCGCTCTACCCGGTGATCTATCTTGATGCGCTGATCGTCAAAGTTCGGGACGGCGGGCACGTGCGCAACAAGGCCGCGCACATCGCCGTCGGTGTCGATATGGACGGCATCAAGCATGTGTTGGGCATCTGGGTGCAAGACACCGAGGGCGCCAAGTTCTGGGCGAGCGTCTGCGCGCAGCTGGCCAACCGCGGCGTCAAGGACGTCCTCATCGTCTGCTGCGACGGCTTGACCGGGTTCCCCGAAGCGATCGAAACGACCTGGCCGCAAGCGACCGTTCAGACCTGTGTCGTGCACCTGCTGCGGGCCGCCCTACGGTTCGTCGGCTACAACGACCGCAAGGCCGTCGCGGCCGCGCTCAAGCCGATCTATACCGCCGCTGACGCCGAGACGGCCTGGGACGCCCTGACCGAGTTCGCGGCGTCGCCGCGGGGCGTGAAATACCCCACGGCCGTCAAAACGTTCGAAGATGCTTGGGAACGCTTCACCCCGTTCCTCGCGTTTCCGCCCGAGCTGAGGCGGTGGTTTACACGACGAACAGCATCGAATCGTTGAATTTCCAACTGCGGAAAGTGACCAAGAATCGCGGCCACTTCCCCAACGACGACGCCGTCATCAAGATGCTCTGGCTGGCCATCTGCAACATCGAAGACAAACGAGCTCGAGACCGAGCCAAGGAACGCGGCCAACACCGCGGCACCAAACGCTCCGCCGAAGGCCGCCTCGTCGAAGGCCAAATCACCACCAACTGGAAGCAAGCCCTCAGCCAACTCGTGATGATTTACCCCGACCGAATCAACCCCCACCTCTAACCAATTCCCGACACTTACACAAAAAACTTGACAGGCTCATCAGGCTTGGTCCGAGGACGCCCTGTGCCGCGGCGTGGCACTCTCAAGCTCGACATTACGTGCGGAAACATGGGCGAGTC